>NZ_JAXCHT010000009.1:0-125947 GCF_035984655.1 Actimicrobium sp. GrIS 1.19
CATTACGCCGCAAATCTGGTGGCGCCATTACGCCGACAATCTTGTGGCGCCTTAACGCCGATTACGGAATGGCTCCTTAACGGCGAAAATTCACAAGGGGCAGAGCTTGGCTGCGAAAACGCTGCTTTGGGCGGCACTGCAATGCTTGAAAGTGGCATGGGAACAGTGTCAGCGATCGCGTCATGGGCCCGGGTATTGATGCCACGCCTAATTGGTTGGGAGTCCATCGGTTCGGGGTCCTCATCGAGATCACCCGGATCAACGCTTTTGCCCCATGTCCCGCGCCATGCGGCCAGCAACAACACCCCGGCCAGACCCACCCAGAACAATTCGATCAGTATGAACTTGATAGGCTTCTTGGCAAAAGCAAACTCGGCCCCCGCGCTACCAGATATGGTGCCATCCATCAACCCATGAAAGGCCAAATTGAGGCTACCCAGGCCCAACAACAATGCGAGAAGAGTGACCAAACCGTCACCAAATTTATTCATTCACCGCTCCTTGGTAAGCCTCGAGCAAAAAGGAAACGACATCCATGCCCAGCGGGCGTAACTATACCCAAGCCGCTTCGCGTTCAGCTGCGCTCGTATTAAATCTCTTTACCGTTTCTGTAATCTGCGACTCTTCCATAAATTTATAGGAAATTAAGTAGTAGAATAACTGCTGTTGGCCGATTGCACGCGTTCGAACTGGGGCTATCGACCCGTTGCTGTCGGTCACGCTTTCGAAAAGCAGTCGTTGAAAGTCTAAGCTAACTGAACGAACAGCGTCCGAGTCGAATGGATTGTCATGCAGTTCAGCAATGCAGCTCAATTTTTCCACCCTATTTTCAAATAAGAAGAATTGCTGGAAGCTCATCAAGTCGACCACCATTCAGTCTAGTCACTCCGTTTGCGAGTTCAATAACACCCACCATGGTCTACTTTTCTCATCGGCTTTATAGCGCATACCGTCATAGCGCAACTTGTAATAGGCGGGCTTGGGTTGAGGAAAGACAGGATTGCCAGTACAGGAACCCGTCGTTGCATATCCTATTTCTGTTTTGAGGAGAAAGTCAGCATAACCATGGCTGGACGATTCCTCGACTCCCAGTGTTAAGAACCCCACTTCCATATAGGACTCCGGTGAAGTTTCAAATCCCTTGCAACTGCCTATTGTCCTGTCCCTTTGCATCGCCAGACTGCTTAACACAGGGCGTAGCTTTCCCCGTTCCATTACCAGCAACGTTAACTTGTCGTCTGCCTGGTTACACGAAGGACAGGATCCAGGATTGGTAATGCGGTAACCAAACGCCCTGACATCAGGCGCCAGTTGGTATCTTGCCGTATCAAGTGCGATGCGCCAGGTGGGTGTGCATATAGTTCCGTCGTGGCGGAGTGTGTCAACGAAACTGCCGATAACTCTGTGGGATTTCGCATCAATCAATGCGATCGCAACCTGCTTGTCGAAGCTAGATGGATGATCGGCCAAAACATGGATCAGAGATAGCAGCAAGGTATTTTTCCGCGCTGGCCACGATTTGCAATCATGCGCGACGACCCGGTCGGAATCTAATTTGCGGCCACCGAAAAACATATCCTTCAGCTTGAAGTGCCTAATCGCTAGGCCCACAGCGTCTTCACAGGTGAGATTAGCAGCACTAGCTGGCCCCATGCTAAGTAGAGCTAGAAGTAATGTAATTTTTGCTTTACCCTCTGCGCCGCTCATCGCCGGACGTTATCAGGGGAAGGAATTAACTACCGCAGGCTTTGATGCAATCAAGATTCCGATGCATGGCCCGGTCTCAGATAAAGAATTGTATGAATTGTCTTAATAAGAAAATGTTGATCGCCATGAGTAAAGCGTTATCAAAATTGCCTGTTCGCAGAAAAACCTACTTGATATTTTTATTTATCGAAGTGAAACTAAAATTTCAATTTCACTCGGCGTGCCACAGTCACCAGTAAATAGGCCGATCTCACTTCTCAAGTTATCTGCGCATATTATCGACATGGCAAAGTCCAATCCAGATCGATTTTGGACTCGCATTTCGTACGAGTTGATGCAGCTCGAAAGCATTACTGGAAGTCAAATCGCTATTGAGGCCGCAGATACCTTGCTTATTGAAAGGAAGAATCGTGACGATATCGTTCATCAACACTAGGGATATAAGGAAAATAAACTTCGCAAACAAACTGAAATGTCTAGGAAATATCCGGCGTAAATCGGCGGTCAGATCGGTCAGGTCAACGAAATGGATAACGGGCGCATGGCGGTTGACCCGAAATTTGAAGATCCGGTAGTACGTCGCCAGGTAATGGACGTGATTAACACCGTTCTAGTTGGCGCAACAAAGCCTGGTGTGTCTGATTCTTAGAATCGCATTGACCAAGTTTCTCAAGCAGTATTCAAGTGGTAGGGTTAAGCCGGTATCGCAGCCTGACTGAACCCCTGGCATGCGGCGGAATCCACCATCATCCCGCATTCCTATCTGCCGCCGAACGCTATCTTCGGGCGCCCATGCTGTCTAAACCAGCTCCGTACATCAAAAATTAGCTGCAAAACGAACTCCCAGCCGCCGCAGCGGCTAGTTGGTGTGCTAACTTGCTTTTTTGCAACCATTTTTGTGCGATCCCAGCACAAAGATGTTTCTGCTGTTTTATCGAGGAGGATGGAAAGTGTCTCTTATTGCAACATTTTACATGTTCGTTTAATATCAATGAGTTAAGCGATTTATATAGCTTTGATTTGGACCGCTTATCAGACTGAAGAACCATGGATTTGGAAAATATTCGTAGTAGGAATTACCAGTTGTGCGGCTGAATATTTTCCAAGTGCGGGCTGCCAAACCACCATTTCGCATCCCAAACCTGACCTAAAATGCCTGCCGCATGATGCCGGCCCAGATCGGGCTCGTTAAATTGCTTTTTACACCATGAATTTAATTTTCGCAGGGTCGAGATGTTTTTGCTCAAAGATAAAGGATGATGGAAAATTGTATTTGTATCATTCTCAAGCGAGTTTCCTTTATTTTTCAACAGCTTACGACAAATTTACGGACTAAATACACCGAATTTATACGAACAGAAATATTAAAAATTGGAAAAAATAGTCCGAAAATTATAGGTTAAACCGCGTTCAGGATGGTTCATCCTATTTTTCTTTGTGGCAATTCCAGACGCAGCAGCAACAAGGTAGTGATTTAAGGATGTTGGAAACTTTACCCTACTTTTTTTTCCATCCTCCTGTAGCAAAAGCGGAATTCTTCGTAAAAAACTCCGTATTTTGCGGGGCCATAATTCGGAAAGCCGGCGCTGGGAAAAACTGGACCGCTGGGCAGTCAAACAGGGCAGGGCAAAAAATTATGGGAAAAAATGCAGGGCACCGAAACTGTCGCAAAAAGACCGCGAATTCGAACAAGCACGATTTCAGCACTCCCGTATCGTGACCTCAATCCGGAATACTTCCTCGAAGCGAACAGTGCCGACGAGGCTAAAAATGTCGTCGATGGCTGGCACGAAGAAAAAATATCGCAGCAAATGCCATCGATTTCAGACGCAAGCGCGAAAAATTATATATACAATGCAGACCTTCTCACCAGAAAGTATGCGAAAGAATTCGATATTCCAGCAGATGACATGCATCCAACACATATTATCCGACCATTCTTCATGGCTTCAACCGAGATTAGGAAGAGCAGCTGGATCAAGTATCGAAATACTTTCATCTACGCGTTCAACATAGAGATTGAAAAAGCCGATGCATTGGCGCAGCCGCGCAATCAATAAACCAAAGCATTGGCAGCACTGATCTGCGTAAATTCGCCTCCAACGCCAGAAGGCTACAGTGAAAAGATAACAGTGACCTTCAAGTGGCCAGGCCAAAATCCGTGAAGTTCGAATATTTCGATGAAATAATCAACGAACTTGTGGCCTCGAAAATGTTGAGGAAGAAATCCTCAACACAAACACAATCCTCTGCGATTGCAACGCTTTCGACTCGATTGCGTCCCATCGAATGGGCGGATGCGGAAATCAGGATTGCCTCGGAGAAAAATGCGCCGGAAGGACATATGGCCTTGACAATACAAACCGCCAAGAAAAAGAGTACCGAGAAAAAATCATTTCGAGACATTGCCATCGCGCCCTGCACGGAGCTTGACCATATTAATCAGCATATTCGCCTGTGATCAGACTATATCGCCAGATCAATGATGTCGGCAGATTCGGCCACCGACTAGTATGCAAGGGAGTCCTCACGGATTATCCGTAGCACGTGCACAGAACTTTGGCCAATGAACCCTGATCGGTGGATCACGTTGTACACAGTGCGAGGACAAGCCATAGCCAATTTCAAAAAAATTTTCGGGAAAGAAATTGTTGTCGTAATGTGCGGGCATTCAAAGAACACTGTCACAGATTATTGCGTGCTGCAGCGTAAGGCGAGTCTGGCATAGAGGAAGATGACGGTTCAAGCAGGCCTGGAATCCCTGTGCATCGCCCACGAGATGATTTTTGAGCAAGTGAGCGCGGCAGAAATGGAGTCGATGAGCGAAACCCCTGGCGTGGAACAATCACCCTTTTGATTTCCTACTCGCTCACCCGATTGTTCCGAAGGTAAATGATCTTCCGGCTGATCCGGCCTTTGCTACAGGGGTATAATGCGCGAGGCTTAATGAAAGCCACGCTGCCCCACGACGCGCAACCACCTCATTTACCTAAGTAAAGACTGGGCGTTCACCCGGATTGATCCTCCGCCAGTGCCGTGCTTTAAGCCCGGAAAGCCCACCAGACACCATGACCGATATCAACACTGACGCAGTTTTGAGCGATGCGCCCGCCATCCGCTTCGAGGACTTCGGACTGTCCGCAGAAATTCTGCGGGCGCTGGCCGATCAGGGCTACGAACATCCGACACCGATTCAGGCCGCCGCGATTCCGGTGGTTCTGCAAGGCCGCGACGTGATGGGGGCAGCCCAGACCGGGACCGGCAAGACCGCCGGTTTTTCGCTGCCGATCATTCAGTTGCTGCTGGCGCATGCGAGTTCCAGCGCGTCTCCGGCGCGGCATCCGGTGCGTGCATTGATCCTGACGCCGACACGTGAGCTGGCCGATCAGGTCGCTGAAAACGTCAAGGCGTATTCCCGCCACACCCCAATCCGTTCGACCGTGGTCTTCGGCGGCATGGACATGACGCCGCAAACCGTGATCCTGCGCGCTGGCGTCGAAATCGTGATTGCCACGCCGGGTCGGCTGCTCGATCACGTACAGCAAAAAAACATCAACCTGTCGCAAACGCAGATTCTGGTCATGGATGAAGCTGACCGCATGCTCGACATGGGCTTTCTGCCCGATTTGCAGCGCATCATCAATTTGCTCCCGAAAAAGCGCCAGAACCTGATGTTTTCGGCCACGTTCTCGGGCGAGATCAAGAAACTGGCCAGCAGCTTCCTCAATGATCCGGTCACGATTGAAGTCGCGCGCAGCAATCAAACTGCCGATCGCGTCACGCAGGTGGTCTACAAGGTTGCGGAAGACGCCAAGCGCGACGTCGTGGTGCACCTGATTCTGAACCGCGCCCTGAAGCAGGTACTGGTGTTCTCCAATACCAAGATCGGCGCATCGCGTCTGGCGCGCGAGCTTGAGAAGGCCGGCGTCAAGGCCACCGCGATCCACGGCGACCGCTCGCAGTCCGAGCGCATGACGGCGCTGGAGGCCTTCAAAAGCGGCGCGATCGATGTGCTGGTGGCAACCGATGTGGCGGCGCGCGGTCTCGACATCTCCGACCTGCCGTGCGTCATCAATTACGACTTGCCATACAACGCCGAGGATTATGTGCATCGCATCGGCCGTACCGGCCGTGCCGGCGCCTCCGGCGATGCCATCTCGCTGTACTCCGAAAAAGATGAGCGGCTGCTGCTCGACATTGAAAAAATGATCAAGCACAAGTTCGTGCCGGCGGAACTGGTTGGGTTCACGCCACCGTCGGAGCGCACCGAACGGCGTCCGCGTCGCGATGCGGCCGAGGCGTCCAGCGCGCCGGATCGCGCGCCACGTCCGCGGCGCGAAGAATCGGGCCGGTCTGATTCGATTCGCACCGACCAGACGCGAGCGCCAGCGCCGCGCCGTGAAAAAGTCGATCCGTGGTTCCTCAAGCCCTACGAGCCTGCCGTTGCAACCGCACCGGCCGAGCCATCCGGGGCGCAGCCGGCGACGGCTACTTCCGGCAAGGCCAAGCCGCGCATGGCGGCGTTGCTGGGTGGTTCGATCAAGCGCTGAGCATTTCCATCGTGTTCTACCCCTGACCCAGCATGGCGTGTTGCGTTGCCGGTTGGGCCAGGCGGTCGAGAAACCAGGCCAGGCATTTCCCGCGCGCGGCATTGCGCCACGCAATCATGCAATGTCCCGCCGGCTTCGGTTCGGTGGTCTGCTTCTCGTTCAGCGCGCCCGAGGCCAGATAGGGCGCTGCCAGCGATCGTGGCAAATGACCGCATCCCAGCCCGGCGACCTGGGCCAGCAACTTGGCGCGCACCGATGGGACGGTTAACGTGTCCTGTCCGCTCAGTAACCCGACGGTAATGGCTGCCAGGGCACGGCCACTGTCGCCCACGGCCACGGCGCGATGCTGTTGCAGCATGGCTGCCGAGATCGGTTCCGTTTGATGCGCCAGCGGGTGCCCTTGTGCCACCGCGAACATCCACTCGACCGAGCCAAGCGGACGGGTTTGGAAATCGCCACTCATGCGAATGATTTCCGGACTGTCCTGCGTGGCGCCGATGATCAGATCGGCGCGATCGTGCAGCAGCGCTTCCCACGTGCCGTTCATGACCTCCTCCGAAAAGCGCAGGCGCGTGCCGGACCCCTCGCGGCTGAAATCGGCAATCAACGGCAACATCGACTCAAACGGCACCATGCTGTCGACCACAATGCGTAACTCGACTTCCCAGCCCGTGGCAGTGCGCTTGACGCGTTGTTCGAGCTGGTCGGCGGCGCGCAGCAAATGCCGTCCCTCAATCAGCAATTCCGACCCGGCGTCGGTGAGCCTGGCGCGGTGTCCGCGGCGATCAAACAGCAGGACATCGAGATCGTCTTCCAGCTTGCGGACGGTGTACGTGAGCGACGACGGCACCCGGTCCAGTGCGACGGCTGCGGCGGCAAAACTGCCTTTGCGATCGATCATGTCGAGGATGCGCAGGGCTTCGAGGGTCAGGTTCATGCGTGGGCCACTTCATCAGGGAATTTGAATGAGATGTCGGAAATTAAGCCCTTATGCGGGCTCGGTCAAGCCTCTATAGTGCAGTCACTGGCCAGCGGATTGCACTGATTCGAACGGCCCGGCAATCACCTGAAAGGAATTCAATCATGCTTCAAGTACGCAAAAGTGGCGAACGCGGTCATGCAAATCACGGTTGGCTGGATGCTTATCACAGCTTTTCTTTTGGCGGTTACCACGATCCGGCCCATATGGGTTTCGGCCCGCTGCGCGTGATCAATGAAGACCGCATCGATGCCGGCGCCGGTTTCGGCACGCACGGTCATCGCGACATGGAAATCATCACCTATGTGCTCGATGGCGAACTGGCACACAAGGATGACATGGGCAACGGCAGCGTGATTCGTCCCGGCGATGTACAGCGCATGAGTGCTGGTCGTGGTGTGATGCACTCGGAATCGAACCATGCCAAGGATCGCCAGACCCACTTGCTGCAGATCTGGATTGAGCCGAATGTGCGCGGGATCGCTCCCGGTTACGAAGAAAAACACTTCTCCGAAGCCGAGAAGCGCGGTCGTCTGCGTTTGATCGCCAGTCCCGACGGCAGCGATGGCTCGGTCATGATGCATCAGGATGCGAAGCTGTATGTCGGCCTGTTCGACGGCGCTGAGTCAGCAACCTTGCCGCTGCAGGCATCCAGGCTGGCGTATGTGCATGTCGCCACCGGCGCCATCAGCGTCAATGGCATTGCGCTCAACGCCGGCGATGCGGTGCGTGTCGGCGCGGAAACGCAAATCACCCTGACCGATGGCAAGCAGGCGCAGGTCCTGGTATTCGATTTACCGCAGTAACTACGTTTCATCACTTAAAAAAAGGAAAATTTCATGAACACACAATGGCAAAACCCGTTGGCCCTGGTCGGCCGCATTCTGCTGGCAGTCATCTTCGTGGTGTCGGGCTTCGGCAAGCTGATGGCCATCGACGGCACCGTCGCCTACATGACCAGCGGCGGCGTGCCGATGGCCAACCTGCTGGTGTATGCGGTAATTCTGGTGGAGCTGGTGGGTGGTCTGCTGATCATGGTCGGCTACCAGACGCGCGTGGTGGCGTTGATCGTCTTCCTGTTTCTGATCCCGGTCACGCTGCTGTTTCATAACCCTTCCGCCAATCCGGCGCAGGCCCAGATGCAAACGATCCAGTTGCTGAAGAATCTGGCGATCATGGGCGGCATGCTCAATCTGATGGCCTTTGGCGCTGGCGGCTGGAGTCTTGACGGTCGTCGTCGCAGTTAATTTTCCTCGCTTTCATTGGCGCGGCAGTGTCGGGATAGACCTGCTGCGCCATTTTTTTGTCCTGCACCTTTCCACGGAGTTTTGAACATGTCTAAAGTCGCCATCATTTTTCATTCCGGCTACGGCCACACCAAAAAACAGGCTGAAGCCGTCCTGGCCGGCGCGATTGCGGCTGACGCCAGCGCCGAACTGATTGCCATCGACGCCGAAGGCAACATCACTGAAGACCAGTGGGCGAGCCTGAACGCCGCTGACGCGATCGTGTTCGGCAGCCCGACCTATATGGGCTCGGTGTCGTGGCAATTCAAGAAGTTTGCCGACGCCTCGTCGAAGCCCTGGTTTTCGCAAGCCTGGAAAAACAAGATCGCCGCCGGCTTTACCAACTCGGCGACGATGAATGGCGACAAGCTGTCGACGTTGCATTACCTGTTCACGCTGTCGATGCAGCACAGCATGATCTGGGTCGGAACCGGCCTGATGCCGGCCAACTCGAAGGCAGCGCAGCGCGACGACATCAACTATGTCGGCTCGTTCGCTGGCGCCATGGCGCAAAGTCCGTCGGATTCGTCGCCAGAAGAGGGTCCTGCCAAGGGCGATCTGGAGACCGCCCGTCTGTTCGGCATGCGGGTGGCACAAACGGCAGATCGGATGGCCCGATAATCCGCATTGTTCACAATCATGCCCAGTCAACACCTGTTACATGAATTCGCCCTTATGTGGAAAAATCGCTTCTGCAGTAGGGTAAAATGTCACCGCGTTGAATACTGACGGTCAACCCGACGGTGCTCCTTTTTTGAAGGATTGCCGTCGCGATCGCGCCGTCAATTTCAGCCTGGTTGCATGCAAAGGGTTGCTGGCAAGACGTCCGAAAAGCCCCTGTATGTAAAAAATGGGCATCTGAGGGACATGGCATGATTTTAGTAACTGGCGGTGCCGGTTTCATTGGCGCGAACTTCGTTCTCGACTGGCTGGCCCACTCCGATGAGCCGGTCGTCAACCTGGATTTGCTCACCTACGCGGGCAACCGCGAAAATCTGGCGGCGCTGGCCAATGACCCGCGCCATATTTTTGTCCACGGCGACATCGGTGATGCAACGCTCCTCGCCCAGCTGCTTGAGACGCATCAGCCGCGCGCTGTATTGAATTTTGCTGCAGAAAGTCACGTCGACCGGTCCATTCACGCCCCCGAGGAATTCATCCAGACCAATGTGGTCGGCACCTTCCGGTTGCTCGAAGCCGTGCGCGCTTACTGGAGCAAGCTCGACGGGGATGCCCGGAACGCCTTCCGCCTGCTGCATGTGTCTACCGACGAAGTGTATGGTTCGCTCGGCAAGGACGCACCAGCGTTTTCCGAAACGCATCGCTACGAACCCAACAGTCCCTATTCAGCCAGCAAGGCCGCCAGCGACCATCTGGTGCGCGCTTACCACCACACGTATGGCCTCCCGGTTCTGACCACCAACTGCTCCAACAACTACGGCCCCTTTCATTTCCCTGAAAAACTGATCCCGTTGATGATCGTCAACGCGCTGGCCGACAAGGCCTTGCCGGTGTACGGCGACGGTCAGCAAATTCGCGACTGGCTGTACGTCAAGGACCATTGCAGCGCCATTCGCCGCGTGCTGGAGGCGGGCACCATCGGCGAGGTGTACAACGTTGGCGGCTGGAATGAAAAGCCCAACCTCGACATCGTCCACACCGTCTGTGCATTGCTTGACGAATTGCGCGCCCGTGCCGACGGCAAAAGCTACGCCGAACAGATTACCTATGTGACCGACCGCCCCGGCCATGACCGGCGCTATGCCATTGATGCCAGCAAGATCGAACGGGAACTCGGCTGGAAACCGGCCGAGACGTTTGACACCGGCATTCGCAAGACCATCGCGTGGTATCTGGATAACCAGGCGTGGGTCACCAACGTCCAGTCGGGCGCCTACCGCGAGTGGGTTGAAAAAAATTACGCCGAGCGTGCTGCTTGAAAATTCTTCTGTTCGGCAAGGGTGGGCAAGTTGGCTGGGAACTGCAACGCAGCCTGGCGCCGTTGGGCGAAGTGGTGGCGGTCGATTTTGACAGTCGCGAATATTGCGGCGATTTCAGCAACCTGGCCGGCATTGCCGAAACGGTTCGGCAGGTCGCGCCAGACGTGATCGTCAATGCCGCCGCGCACACTGCGGTCGACAAGGCCGAAAGCGAGCCCGAGTTCGCGCGGGTTCTCAATGCCGGTGCGCCGGCGGTGCTGGCCGAGGCCGCCATGCGCAGTGGTGCATGGCTGATCCACTATTCGACCGACTACGTATTCGACGGTAGCGGCGTCGCCCCCTGGCGCGAAGACAGCGCAACCCAACCATTAAGCATCTACGGCAAGACCAAGCGTGACGGCGAACTTGCCATCGCGCAGTCCGGCTGCCGCCATCTGATCTTTCGCACCAGCTGGGTGTATGCAGCGCGCGGTAACAATTTTGCGAAGACGATGCTGCGACTGGCGCGCGAGCGCGATCAGCTGACGGTCATCGACGACCAGATCGGCGCCCCGACCGGCGCCGATTTGCTGGCTGACGTGACTGCGCACGCCATCCGCGCTGCCGTGCAGCGTCCGGAGCTGAGCGGCCTGTATCACCTGGTGGCAGGCGGCGAGACCAGCTGGCACGGCTACGCGCGCTTTGTTCTCGAGGTCGCACGCAGCGCCGGCCAGGAGCTGAAGGTCGGACCGGATGGCGTTCTGCCTGTGCCGACCAGCGCGTTTCCGACAGCGGCGGTTCGCCCGCACAATTCGCGGCTCGATACCAGCAAGCTGCAAGACACTTTTGGCTTGACTCTGCCCCATTGGCAAAACGGCGTGGCACGCATGCTGGCCGAATTTCTCCAGAAATGACTATGACTCAACGCAAAGGCATCATCCTCGCCGGCGGCTCCGGTACGCGGCTCTATCCGGTCACCAAAGTCGTCTCCAAGCAGTTGCTGCCGATTTACGACAAGCCAATGATTTACTACCCGCTGAGCACCCTGATGCTGGCCGGCATTCGCGACATCCTGATCATTTCAACACCGCAGGACACGCCCCGCTTCCAGCAATTGCTTGGCGACGGCAGCGACTGGGGCATCCATCTGGAATACGCGGTGCAGGACAGTCCGGACGGACTGGCGCAGGCCTTCATCATCGGCAAGGATTTCATTGGCGATGCGCCCACCGCGCTGGTCCTGGGCGACAACATTTTTTATGGTCACGACCTCCATGTTCGGCTGGAACAGGCGATGACCCAAACCGAAGGCGCCACTGTGTTTGCCTATCGCGTGCAGGACCCGGAGCGCTACGGCGTGGTGGCCTTTGATGCACAAGGCCAGGCCACCAGCCTCGAAGAAAAGCCGCTGGTCCCGAAGAGCAATTACGCGGTGACCGGTCTGTATTTTTACGACAATCAGGTGGTCGAGATGGCGGCAGGTCTGAAGCCATCGGCACGTGGCGAACTGGAGATTACCGATCTCAATCGCCTGTATCTCGATAAGCAGCAGTTAAACGTCGAGATCATGGGGCGCGGTTATGCCTGGCTCGATACCGGCACCCACGAGAGCCTGATCGAAGCCAGCAACTTTATCGAGACCATCGAACATCGGCAGGGACTCAAGGTTTGCTGTCCGGAAGAGATTGCGTTTCGCCAGGGCTTCATCGATCGGACGCAACTCGAGCAGCTCGCCGAGCCGTTGGCGAAAAACGGCTATGGGCAATACCTCCAGCGTTTGGCCAAGGAAGGGGTGCAGCCGTGAATGTCGTTGCTACCGCAATTGCCGATGTGTTGATCATCGAGCCCAAGGTGTTCGGCGACGAACGCGGATTCTTCTTCGAAAGTTTCAACCATCGCCGGTTCACCGACATCGTTGGACACGAGGTTGACTTCGTTCAGGACAATCACTCGCGGTCGGTAAAAAATGTACTGCGCGGCTTGCACTACCAAATCCAGCAACCGCAAGGAAAATTGGTCCGTGCGGTGCAGGGTACGGTATTCGACGTCGCCGTCGATATCCGGCGCAGCTCAGCCACCTTTGGCAGATATGTCGGCGTGGAGTTGTCCGCCGAAAACAAGCGAATGCTTTGGGTGCCACCCGGTTTTGCGCACGGCTTCGTGGTGTTGTCGGAGACGGCAGAATTCCTCTACAAAACGACGGATTATTGGGCGCCGGAGTTTGAGCGCAGTATTGCGTGGGATGACCGGGAAATCGGAATTGCTTGGCCCATTCAGGAGAAACCTGCGCTTTCTGCAAAAGATCAACTTGGGAAGCCACTTGCGGACGCAGAGCATTTCGCATGACCGATCCTCAATCCAAGGCAATTAATCCGCACGCGGCGCACCCCACGTCGCTCGCCGCGCTTGTGGGCGGTCTATGGCGAAATCGCCAACTCATTTCGCAACTCATAAAACGCGAAGTTGTCGGTCGCTATAAGGGCTCGGCAATGGGATTAACCTGGTCATTCTTTAACCCGGTTTTCATGCTAGTTGTGTATACGTTCGTTTTTTCGGAGATTTTCAAATCCAGATGGGGCGGACCGGAGGAGAGCAAAACGCAATTTGCCGTTGCACTCTTCGTCGGGATGATTGTGTTGAATTTATTCAGCGAGGTGCTGAACCGGGCGCCTGGATTGATCTTGTCCAATGTGAACTATGTCAAGAAGGTGGTATTTCCGATCGAAATACTGCCCGTGGTGGCGATGGGCGCGACCTTGTTCCACAGCCTGATCAGTCTTTGTGTTCTGGGTATGGCATTCATGCTCTTCAATGGTTACCTGAACTGGACAATTGTTTTCACGCCCCTGGTGTTTGCGCCGTTGATAATTCTCGCAACTGGCCTGGCATGGATGCTTGCCTCGCTCGGTGTGTTCCTGCGTGACGTCGGACAAACTATCTCCATCCTCACCACCGTGCTCATGTTCTTGTCGCCGGTGTTTTATCCGGTAACGGCCGTTCCGGAGCGCTTTAGGCCTTTCATCATGGCCAATCCCCTGACTTTCATCATCGAACAGGCTCGCAACGTTTTAATTTGGGGCCGCCAACCGGACTGGATTGGTCTCGCCACGTACCTTGTCGTCGCGGTCGGAGTTGCGTGGTTGGGTTTTGTCTGGTTTCAAAAAACAAGAAAAGGCTTTGCTGATGTCCTCTGATGAAATCGCCATCAGCGTTTCCAACCTTGGCAAGTGCTACGAAATATATGCTTCGCCGCGCGACCGGCTCAAGCAGTTCATTCTGCCGCGCCTGCAACAAAAGGCAGGACAAATCCCGAAACAGTATTTTCGTGAATTCTGGGCGTTAAGGGATATCTCGTTCGAAATAAAGAAGGGTGAGACAGTTGGAATCATCGGGCGCAATGGGAGCGGAAAATCGACTTTATTGCAAATGATTTGCGGCACACTCAACCCGAGCAGCGGCAGCATTCAGACCAATGGCAGGATCGCGGCTTTACTCGAACTGGGCTCCGGTTTCAATCCTGAATTTTCTGGCCGCGAAAACGTTTACATGAATGCTTCGGTACTCGGCCTGACGACCGCCGAAATCGATGCGCGCTTCGATGACATTGTCGCCTTTGCGGACATCGGCGAATTTATCGAGCAACCGGTTAAAACCTATTCCAGCGGCATGACGGTGCGTCTGGCGTTTGCTGTCATCGCGCATGTCGATGCCGATATTCTCGTGGTGGACGAGGCATTGTCGGTTGGCGATGCGTTCTTCACACAGAAGTGCATGCGGTTTTTGCGAACGTTCATGGAAAGTGGCACCGTCCTCTTCGTCAGTCATGACACCGGGGCGGTCGTCAATCTGTGCAGCAAAGCCATACTGCTCAATGGTGGCCGAATCATCGAAACAGGGTCGCCAAAGCATGTCATTGAGCATTATCTGGCCAATCTTTACGAGACCAGTCAAGATGTGGATGGTGCCAAGACTGAACCGACTCGTGAATCAATAATTGCGTTGGAAGCCGCGACCGATTATCACGACATGCGGCGGGACATGGTCAACGGCTCAGCATTGCGCAACGATATCGAGATCTTTCAATTCGAACCTACTCAAAACGGATTTGGAACTGGACATGCAACGATTGAATCGGTTCGGCTGCTGGACGAGAACCATGTTCCACTTTCCTGGGTAGTGGGAGGAGAGGACGTGATACTCGAAATTTCGTGCAGGGCTAACAAGGAGATCCTCACTCCTATCATCGGTTTTCAGTTTAAAGACCGCCTCGGTCAGGTTATTTTTTCTGATAATACGTTTCTCGTATATAAAAACAAACTGTTATCGACAGCCAGCGGCGAACAGATCGTCGCGAGTTTTATGTTCCGGCTTCCTGTCCTGCCTTCCGGCGACTATAGTATTTCTCCGGCCATTGCCGAAGGGACTCAGGAGGAGCACGTACAACATCACTGGATACATGATGCGATGGTGGTGCGCGTTCATTCAACCTCAGTCTTTTTTGGCCTCATCGGAATACCAATGAAAAAAATCAGTTTGGAGATTAAATAAATGCAGTTTACGGGCGAACGCTTTATTCCGACCGAACAGGGAAGAATTCTTCTGGAACATTATCATCGCTATGCGACCGTGCTCGATATCGTTGCGCAGAAGGATGTTCTGGACGTGGCTTGTGGTGAAGGATATGGCTCCAGT
This sequence comes from Actimicrobium sp. GrIS 1.19, assembly GCF_035984655.1. Lineage (NCBI taxonomy): Bacteria > Pseudomonadati > Pseudomonadota > Betaproteobacteria > Burkholderiales > Oxalobacteraceae > Actimicrobium > Actimicrobium sp. GrIS 1.19. Next base: position 15,134 of record NZ_JAXCHT010000009.1, read on the forward strand.
CTGATGGCGGCGGTGGCGCGCTCGGTGCGCGGCGTGGACATTTCTCCGGAGGCGGTGCAACACGCGGCGAGCGCATATGACAGCGAGAACCTCGTGTTCGCGGTCGGGAGCGCGACCGCGCTTGATGCGGCCGATGATTCATTCGATGTCGTTGTCTCGTTTGAAACGATCGAGCACCTGTATGAGCAAGAACAAATGCTGTCGGAGATTCGCCGCGTATTGCGACCTGACGGGCTGTTGATCATCTCTTCGCCGAATCGTCCTGTTTATTCGGAAGAGAGCGGAGAACACAACGAGTTTCATGTCAAGGAACTCGATTACAATGAATTCGACGTGATCCTCAGGCATCAATTCGAACACGTCAAGTATTTTGGACAGCGCGTCTTGATGGGGTCGGTAATTCAGGCGCTGGATCAACGGCCGCCAATATTTCGTGCATGGCACATCGACGACAGCGGCCTGCAAAATACTTCTGCCAGATTATCGGACCCGGTTTATTTTGTCGCGGTGTGTGCAGCGCGCAGTGAAAAGCTGACTGAGATTGAGCAATCAATCACTTCGGTCTTTTTTCCGGAAAAACTTGACCTGGTTAAGCATTATGTCGGCTTTGCAAAATGGGCTCAGACCCTTGACGCCGTGATCGCCCAACGTGATCAGGCGGATGCGGCAGACGCCAATTCGGTGGCGTCGCTGCTAAACAATATTTCCCGCCTTCAGGCCGAACTCATTGAGGTGCGGCAAGAACTGCGCGATCGCGAGATGCACATCGCAAGCCTTGAGGACGAGGTCGTGAAGCGGGGCGTGTGGGCGCTCAGACTGGATCGCGAGCTTGGCGAAGCAAGTCTGCGCCTGCAGACGGTTTTTGAAAGCAATTCGTTGCGCCTGACCGCTCCCCTGCGCGAAATACGTCGATGGGTCTTCACGCCACACGTGCAGGTCAACAAATGGGTGCGATTGGGTTTGATTGCGGCCAAGCGCACTTATCTGGCGATGCCCGTAAGTCACCGGGCAAAAACGGCACACCGAAAGCTGCTCGCCAGATATTTCCCAAGGGTGTTGCTCGAAAGTAATTCTGCGCCATCCACCATTCCTGGCTTATCGACACCAGCGTTTGTCAAGCCGAAAGCCGTGGAAATCGTGGACCCGCTTGCGTTCGCGCGCTTGATCGCGCTTCCGGTCTTTGACGCGCCTGCGGTTTCGGTGATTATTCCCATTTATGGCAAGGTTGACTACACGCTGCGCTGTCTCGCCTCCATTGCCGACACCCAATCCGACACGACCTTCGAGATTATCGTGGTGGACGACTGCTCGCCGGATAATTCCCGGGAGGTGCTGGAAAAGGTGCGCGGTATTCGATTGATCCAGAATGTGGAAAATCAGGGATTTATTCGCTCCTGCAATGCCGGTGCCGAGGCGGCGCGGGGTGAATATCTTTATTTTCTGAACAACGATACCGAGGTCACACCTGGTTGGATCGACGCTTTGATGCGGACCTTTGGGGACTTCCCTGGCACCGGACTGGTTGGTTCAAAGCTGGTGTATCCGGATGGCACCTTGCAGGAAGCCGGTGGCATCATCTGGAAGGACGGCAGCGCCTGGAATTTCGGACGAAATCAGGATCCTTCCTTGCCGCACTTTAATTATGCGCGCGAGGTGGACTACTGTTCAGGTGCCTCCATCATGATTTCGAAGCAGCTGTTTACCGAGTTGCGCGGCTTTGACGAGCATTATCTTCCCGCCTACTGTGAAGATTCCGATCTGGCATTGAAGGTGCGCGACGCCGGTTACCGCGTCATTTACCAGCCTTTGTCGTTGGTCATTCACTATGAGGGCGTGACGTCCGGAACCGATACACGCCAGGGCGCAAAGGCCTATCAAATCGCCAACCTCAACAAGCAATACCTGCGCTGGAAGGAACGCCTCGAACATCACCAAGACAACGGCGTCGATGTTGACCAGGCCAAGGACCGCATGGCGATTCGGCGCGCGCTGGTCATCGACCATTGCACGCCAACACCGAACCAGGACGCCGGTTCGATCATTACCTTCAACATATTGCTGTTGCTGAGGGAAATGGGCTATCAGGTGACCTTCATTCCGGAAAATAACTTTCTTTATATGCCGGAATACACACCTGCACTGCAACGGGCCGGAGTTGAAGTCCTGTACGCGCCCTATGTGACTTCCGTGGAGCAGCATCTGAAAGAATCGGGTGCCCGATATCAACTTGCGGTGCTGTTCAGACCGGGAGTGGTGGAACGCCACCTCGATGCAATCCGGCGCTATTGCCCTGACGTCAAGGTTCTGTTTCATACCGTTGATTTGCACTTCGTTCGCATGACGCGGGAAGCCGCGCTGCAAAATGACGCCGGCAAGCAGCATGGCGCCGATGCGATGAAGGAAATCGAGTTCAAGGCAATTCAGGCAGTCGATTCCACCATCGTCGTCAGCGCCACTGAGCTTGAGCTGTTGCAGCCACAATTACCCGGCGAAAAAATTAATGTCTTTCCGCTAATTATGGACAGCCGCGGTACGGACAAGGGATTCAGCCAGCGCAAGGACATCATTTTTGTCGGTGGTTACCAGCATGCGCCGAATGTCGACGCGGTCCGATATTTTGCCACCGAGATCATGCCGTTGATGCGCTTGCTGCTGCCGGGCGTGCGGTTCTTTGCCGTGGGCAGCAATGCGCCCGCCGAAATTCTCGCGCTGGCCAGTGATGACATCGTCATCACGGGTTTTGTCGAGGATCTCCCGCCGTTACTGGATCAAATGCGTGTCTCGGTAGCGCCGCTGCGTTACGGCGCCGGCATCAAGGGAAAGATCGGGATGGCAATGGCGATGGGACTGCCTACCGTCGCAACGCCACTCGCGGCCGAAGGGATGGGTCTGACTCCCGAGAGGAATATCATCGTTGCCCATGAAGCGGCGGCGTTTGCCGAAGCGGTTGCGCGCATCTACAACGATGAAGGCCTGTGGAACACCATCAGCCAGGCTGGCATCGCCTTCGCCGACCAAGCCTGGGGCAGCGAGGCAGCATGGAACATTCTTGGCAAGATCCTCGCGGAGCTCGATCAGCAGCCGGTTCGCACGTCGCGCGCATTAACACTGTGGAGTCCTGAACAGCACCATTCAGTGATGGCACATCGTCATTAAAACTTGAAAGATCCTGATGAAACTTGGTTTTGGCACCTGGCGGTTCGTATTGGCGTTGCTCGTGGCAATCTCGCATCTATGGAGCGGAATGATCCACGGCCCCGCGGCTTACGCCGTGTGGGGCTTCTTTGTCCTCAGCGGTTATCTGATGACGTATGTGTTGAGCAATAAATATGGCGTTGATCAGGCCGGGCTCAAGGATTTCGCATTCAACCGGTTTTTGCGCATTTTCCCGCTTTACTGGATCGCTTGCATACTGGGTGCGATCAGTCTCTTTTTCCTGCCAAAACTGGGGATTACACCGAGCAGTCTGAATCCGCAGTTTTTGCCACCGCAAAGTGATGGCGACTGGTTTAACAATCTCACGTTGTTGCCGATAGTCGGTGGGCAGGGCTTGTTTGTGCCGGTATCGGGGGCACTCGCGGTCGAAGTTGCCGCCTATATATTGATGCCCATCATGGCGTTCAGCAGGCAGGCGAGCTGGCTCGGCTTGATACTGAGCCTTACCTTAAATCTGCGCTATGGTCTCCAAATCGAGAGTTTTGGTGTCCGTTATTCCTCGTTTTTAACCTGCTTTGCTGCGTTCGCCGTTGGAACCCTGGTTTGTCATTACAAGAATCCGCTGGAGAAAATCAGCGCGCCAGTAATCAGTGTTCTGGTCTGGGCTGCGCACTGTCTGATCTGGATTCGCTACGATCAGTGGCCATGGACGTACGGCCTGTACGTGTCGGTATTGCTGTCAGCCTGGGTTGTCCTGTCATTGTCGAAACTTGAGACCAGCCCCCTCGACAATATCCTGGGCGACTTGTCTTACCCCCTGTACCTGTTCCACACGACGGTTGCGGTGTGGGTCCTGACGTTACCGATAGCCAGTCGGTCGTTCGGATTCTTCCTGCTCTCCTTCTTCCTGACGTTGGTGTTGTCCTGGGTTCTGATCATTGCGGTCGACCGACCCGTACACAAACTTAAGAAAAAAAAGGCGTGACATGACGTCAACTGTATCTGCGCCGGACCATTGCGTGCCTGGTCGTATCGCGGTGGTCATACCGGCGTTCCGCGTTCGAAATCACATCCTTGATGTGCTGGCGGCAATCGGACCGGAGGTATGGCGGATTTACGTTATTGACGACAAGTGCCCCGATCGGTCCGGAGATTTCGCCGAGCAGAACTGTTCCGATTCCCGCATGCGAATTCTCCGGCATGCGGAAAACCTGGGAGTGGGTGGCGCCGTGATGACCGGATATCAGGCGGCGATTCGCGATGGCGCCGAAGTCATCGTCAAGATCGACGGCGACGGCCAAATGGACCCCAGCCTGATTGCCAATTTTGCGGGGCCGATCCTGGGCGGGGAGGCCGATTACACGAAAGGTAACCGGTTTTTTGATCTGGAAGAAATCAGATCGATGCCGCCGATACGGTTGTTCGGAAATGCCGCGCTCTCCCTGATGACAAAATTTTCATCGGGCTATTGGGATTTATTCGATCCCACCAATGGCTACACCGCAATTCACGCTGACGTGGCGCAGCATTTGCCGTTCAAAAGAATCAGTCAACGGTATTTTTTTGAAACAGACATGCTGTTTCGACTGAATACGCTACGCGCTGTCGTTATTGATATACCAATGAACGCGCAATATGGTGACGAAGTAAGCAATCTGAAGATATCCAAGATAATCAGTGAATTCATCTTCAAGCATTCGCGTAATTTTTTGAAAAGAATTTTTTATAACTATTATCTGCGCGACCTGACCATGGCTTCAATCCAGCTGCCAATCGGGCTGGTATTATTTATTTGCGGGCTCGGGTATGGCGTCTATCACTGGTCGTTGGCCGCGGAAACCGGTTTGCCGACACCGATCGGCACGGTCATGCTTTCTGCCTTGTCCATTCTTGTTGGAATGCAGTTCCTTCTGACATTCCTTTCTTATGACATCGGAAACATTCCACGCAGGACATTGCATTCGCGCTTGCGACTGAGAAAAATTCGCGCGGAAGTCGGTCTTCTGAAAAAAGAAGATGCGGAATGAGTTATTTGAAATTTCTGTTGAATAAGGCCCGGCATTATTCCTTTTTGACGATTGTCAGGCTGGAATTCGAGGGGCTTGTTTTTGGAATCCTGTCGCTGGTGCCTACCCTGTTTGGCGTCCTGTTGCGCGGCATTTCCAGCAAATTGTTTTTCAAACGGCTCGATGGCTTTGCCTGGATTCAACCGCGTTGCACCCTGATCCACTCGGACCGGATAGTTGCCGGAACCAACCTGGCAATTAATTCCGGGTCTTATATAAATGGCGTGGGTGGCATAGAGTTCGGCAATTATGTCTTGATCGGAAGCAATGTCACCATCTCGTCGGGACAACATCCGATCGGCGGAATGCTGCCGCCGGTATTTTCAAGAACGTCGATACCGAAAAAAATAACCATCATGAACGATGTCTGGATAGGCGCTGGGGCGGTCATCATGCCGGGCGTAACCCTTCGTACCGGTACCGTCATTGGCGCCAATGCCGTGGTTACCAAGGACACCGAGGAATATGCAATATGTGTTGGCGTTCCGGCTAAAAAAATCGGAGATCGTCGTGACAAACCAGATCAGTAGGGTGAAGCCGCAATGGTGTTGATGAGATATATTTTGGTGGCGGGTTTGGCATATGCCATTGATCTCGGCGGTTTCATGCTGCTCATTTCCATTCATTATTCACCGCTTGTTGCGAATGTCCTTGTCAAGATCGTCGCCGCCGTCTTTGGATTCTATGCGCACCGTTATTTTACGTATTCGATCGTCGACAAGGAAGAAATCGGGAAGCACGCGATCCGTTATTTCGGACTCGCGTTATTTTATACGCCAGTCTCATCGCTGGTGCTGTATCTGATTATGCTCGTCTGTAGCAATCCGGTGTACGCAAAGATCATTACTGATATTTCCCTGTTTGTCTTGATGTTCTGGATTACTTCAAAATTCGCGTTTGCGCGTGGCGACAGCAAGACCACTCCGGCTGCTCAGGATCTGCATGGTGTACCTTTGAACGGTCCCGAATGAAGATAGTTGTTACCGGGGCGACGGGCTATATTGGATCGCGATTGATCATGCAGGGCATTGCATCCGGCCACGAAATGATTATGTTCAGCCGGACACCACCGGCCCGGACCATCTGCGCCTGGAGCGCGTATGACCTGTTCTCGGAGCAGTGTCCGATTGTCCCGGCTGGCACCGATGTCATCGTCCATTTGGCGATCGGGACAAATCGGGAAGCGGCAGACCACGGTTCCCTTGAGATTCTGGCCGCCCGCCGCTTGCTCGATGCAGGCGCGCGGGTTGGCGCAAAAATGGTCTTTGTGTCGAGCCAGACCGCGCAGCCTGAGGCGCCTACAGCGTACGGACGCATCAAGTGGCAGATCGAGCAGATTGTGCTCGCCAGCGGTGGCGCCGCAGTCCGACCGGGACAGGTTTATGGCGGCGAGCGACGCGGCTTGTTTGGCATCCTGGTTGAGATGGTGCAGCAGATGCCGATCTTGCCGGCTTTTATTCCGAAGGCAGTGGTTCAGCCGATTCACGTTGATGATCTGGTCCAATGCCTGTTGCGGGCATCGGTGGCTGCCCCGTCGGGCGCTACGGTTCTGCGTGTTGGCGCCGCCCAGCCAATCAGTTTCACCGATTTTCTGCGCACGATCGCCCGATCGAGACTTCGGTTGCGCCGTTGGTTCGTGCCGGTCCCGGTCACGATTGCGTTGCGCGGCCTGTCGCTGGTTGGCAAAGGAGCGCAGGCGGATCGGCTGCGCTCCCTGTTCGCTTTGCCGGTGATGGACACTGCAGGCGACTTGGCGCGGCTGCAAGTCCAGCTCAGGCCATTGCATTCAGGAATGCATCGCTCAGGTGATGATCGTCGCAGGCGACTATTGCAGGAAGCCACGGCGCTGATGTCCTATGTGCTGCGTCAGCGTCCACCCGCAGGCGCGGCACGACGTTATGCGCGCGCCATCGAACAATTGCGCAGCGGCCTGCCGCTCGGACTGCCTGCCCCGTGTTGCTCTTTTCCGGCGTTGCTTGCGGTGCTGGACCGTCGATCCGCCGACCAGATGCGCTGGAAAGCCGAGTTCGACTGGCGCCTGGATGCCGCCACCGTGATCGGCGAGGCCACCCGTAGCGGTGCGCGACGCTTCCTCGGAATCGGAAAACGGCATGGGCAGGTAGCCAGCCTGTGCGGGATCGGCCGGGCGGTTTTCCTTGAGGCCGGCTGGCGCCTTGCCAGCCTTGTTCTGGCGCCGTTGATGCGGCTTGCCTGTCCGCGCGCGTTCGGAGAATGGCAATGAGCCAGGATTACGATGTCATCATCGTCGGCAGTGGTCCGGCCGGCGTCTCGGCGGCGTTTCCTTTGCTCGCAGCGGGATTGCGTGTTCTGATGCTGGACGGCGGAAAGCACGCCAGCCAGGCGCCGCCATCCGAGAATTTCCTTGACTGGCGAAGCGAGGATGAGACCCAATCGAAATGGCTGGTCGGGAAACAATTTCATTCGCTAAAAATGCACGACGCCGTGTCGCCGAAGTTGCGCGTGCCGTCGCTGGACTACGTCTTCGACGGGTTTTCACGGCAAAACCGGATAGCGCCCACTGATTTTGTCGCCATCGGTTCTCTTGCGACCGGGGGTCTGTCGAACGCATGGGGCTGTGGTGTTGCCGCTTTGTCTGAGCATGAACTTGCCAGCTTTCCCTGTGCCGCGGCGGAGATGCGATCCTCGTACGGCGCCATCGCAACGCGCATCGGTATCAGCGGCGGCGTCGACGACGATATGTCCGATTATTTCGGTCTCGATGCGTGGGCCGGGCCCGCGATTGGACTGGACGAACCCCATGATTATCTGCACCGTCGGTACGCAGCATCGAAAGACAAATTGCAGCGCTCCGGATTCACGATGGGGCGTGCACGTGTTGCCGCATTAAGCGAAGATCTGAACGGACGGAAGGCCTGCAGCAAATCGGGAAATTGTCTCTGGGGTTGCCAGCGTGGGGCGTTGTACACCGCTGCTGATGAGCTGACTTCATTGAAACGATTCCCCAATTTCCGTATCGAGCATGGCTTTGTTGTTAACCGTGTCACCAAACAGATGGACACCTGGGCTGTAGAAGGGCTTGCCAGCGATGGAACGGACAGCCGGGTAGCGACCGCAACGAAGGTACTACTTGCCGCCGGCACGCTGGCTACCACCCGACTGGCCCTGGATGCCTTGCGAAGCAAGTCGCCGGTACCTTTGCTTTCCTGCCCGACTGCGGCCTTTCTCTTGTGGTTGCCGCGCCTGCTCGGCGTCCAGCGCAAGGCGGGGTTCGGCCTGGGTCAGTTGTCCTATCATTTGAAATTGTCTGACGGCACCAATGGCTTCGGCTCGACCTTCTCCGCTACGGGCATCCCGGTCTCCGAGTTTGTCCGTCACTTGCCATTGCGGCGCAGGCTTGGCGTCGATCTCCTGCAAAATTTATTGAGCTCATGCCTGGTGGGTAACATATTCCTGCCGGGGCATTTTTCAATGGCGCAAGCCAAATTGGAAGCAGATGGTTCCTTGGCCATTGGTGGCGGTTACAATACTGTCGTCCCGAAATTGATGAAGGAATCCGCGTCGACCTTGCGCTCGGCATATCAAAAGATGGGGGCGATCATGTTGCCCATGAGTTTTACCCCAGGCCGTCCCGGTGGCGATATTCACTATGCCGGAACATTCCCAATGAAAATGAAACCGGTCGAAGGGGAGACGAATTTCCTGGGGGAGTTATGCGGGTTGCGTGGCCTGCACGTGATCGACGGTGCATGTTTGCCGATACTTTCCGAAAAATCGCACACGCTGACGATCATGGCCAATGCAAACCGAATTGCCGGACAAATTGGTGAGCAGCTGACAGGTGAACTTGCGAATGCGAGATCCAGATAATGATTTTCATATCGCCGCGACCTCAAGATGACAGATAGCCAGCTCAGGAAATACAAGATGATCGCGATCTCCAGATGGAATGACAGGGAGTTCGCGACGATAATACGCTTCGGTGTCAGCGGTATCGCCTGCACACTGTTCGCCTATTTGATCTACCTGCTGGCCTTCGCGGTTTTTTCGCGTGAACTGATTTCCGTCCTGATCTCCTATCTGCTATCAATACCGCTTTCCTATCATTTGAACTGCCGATACGTATTCCGGAAGAAATATAATTTTACTGCGTACCTGTCTTTCGTCGCGTTGCAACTGGGTGCAATGCTGCTGAACTATATAATCTTGAAAAACATGAATAATATTTTTCCAAATTATATCTCGGCGATTATCAGTTACGCCACAGTTCCTGTTGTTGTGTTCGTGGTGAGCAAAGTATTTATTTTTAAAAAATGAAAAATATAAAAACAATTGGCTTCTGGGTACTTGCACTTTTTCTGGTGGTGTTCCTGACGGAATTGAATTACGCAAGATACTTTCATATGGCAGGCGACTCCGCCGGATACGTCGACCTGATACGACAGGCTTCCGAGCACGGCGACATGCGTTCGCGCGTTTTTGCCGCGGCCTACCCGCTGTTTGACCTGTCAAAAACTGCAGCGGTATTTTGTACGGATACGCTGGTCAGCAAATACGAAAACAATTCGTTTTTTCAATGGCATTCTTATGGAATCGTCTTCCCGATAGCCTGGATTGGCACGGTATTTACGCACGATTATATGTATATTGCGGCGGTGCTCAATGCCTTGAGCGTAACCCTGGTCTACGGCGCAGTCATTCTGATCTGCAGGAAATTAAAATTCAATTACCTTGAAATATTGCTTGTTGTCATAGTGCTACTGACGTTCGCACCGTTGATTGGTGCGATTTCGGGACAATATTATTTCGACAGGTTGTTTATTCCGGTTGCGTTGTTCTATTTTTATCAGCATCTGCACAGAACCCGTAACTTGTCCTGGCTTTCGGCTGCCGCGTTAATCCTGCTCGGTGCGTTAATCAGCGAACGGTCGGCGTTGATGATTGGTCTGGTCGCGATCTACCTGGCCGTGTTCGACTGCAGGGAAAATCTGAGATATCGGATCGTGGCAATTTGCTCCGGCGTGGCGGCCATTCTTTATTATGTAATCTGGTCGAAATTGTTTCAGGACAGCATCTATGCCGGATCAACTTCGCCGGGACAAATGATTGCGAATCTGAAGACCGTTCTCGATCCCGACTCCCAACAGTTCAAACAGACGGTTGAGTTGCTGACCTTTCTTGCACCCATGATTTTGCTGGCTCTCCCACGGCCCAAATATCTGCTGCTGTTTGCAATACTGCTGGCGCCCAACATCCTGTTGTCAGTCGGCGGTGCAGAAAAAATCGGCTTCATGACGCACTATCACTCCTATTACATTCCTGTGCTGTTGATAGCCGCGCTTATGGGATACCGCCGCTGGACCGAATGGTTGACGAGTCGTTTTGCCGGTTATATCTTGCTGGCCATTGTGATCGCTGTAAATCTCTTAAAGATTCGTGGAAAGCTGTTCGTGGTAAGTCCGATTCTGACGCACAGCATCGGCTCCGACATGAAAATTCTGCAAAAAAATTCAAGTCTCAGAGCAATTTCCAATCATCGGCTGGAAGTATTTTCGGAACTGATCGCGAACATCAAAGAACCCGATCCGACGATTTCGACGAATGAGTTCATGATGCCATTCCTGGTTTCCAGAGGATTTTCGAAAATAAGATTATTTCCGATCGGGATCAATGACTCTGAATATTTGATAACCGAATCACCGGTCGCGGAAGACAAGTCAAACCTCATTTTACCCATCTACGGCGATGAGACAGAACTAAAAGCAATTTCAAGTTGCATGTCAGAGAAGGTTGAGTCCCAATATACCGAAATAGCGACTGGAAATGTCGGGTCGGTCAGATATCGATTAATGAAACGGGCTGGAAAATCATGAAGAAAATTGACATACTTTGCCCGGTTTACAATGAATCGGAAAATATCCTGTTCTTCATCTCCGAATTTGACAGGATAATCCCGCGTTACAAGGGGAAATATGAAATCACGTTCTATTTTGCGGATAACTGTTCGACCGATAATACGCTTGATATCCTGAAGGAGATCTCGAAGACCCGGCCCGACGTCAGGGTGATCTCCTATGCCAAGAACTATGGTGTGATGAAATCGATCTACACCGGAATCCTAAACAGCCGGAGCGATGCGGTGGCCGTATTTGATTGCGATTTGCAGGATCCACCCGAACTGCTGGAAAAATACATTGATCTGTGGGAATCAGGTTACTCGTTTGTCTATGGAATGCGGGCTTCCAGACAGGAAAGCTACCTGCTGACGCTGTTCCGTATTGCTTACAAGAAGGTTGAACGGTACGTTAACCCGAATCCCGTGCACATCGAAAGCGGGGCGTGGTTCCTCGATAATGAAATTATTGATGTAATGCGCAAGAATAATAACTTCGACAGCTATTTGCCGGGCTTGTTGTCGCGCGTGTCCTATAATTCTATCGGCGTTCCCTACGATCGTGTCAATCGCAAATACGGAACATCCAAATTCAATATCGCCGCCTATTTTTCGTATGCGCGCGACGGACTGTTGAGCGGCACCATCACGCCGTTGAGAATTTCCATTACGGTTGGTTTGACGTTATTTGTTTTCTCATTGTTGTCATCAATTTATTTTTTCCTGGCGAAATTTGTCCTCGGTATTCAGTTTTCAAATGGAATCGCGGCGATTCTGATCTTGATGCTTACGTTATTCAGCTTCAATTTCCTGATTTTGGGCATATTTGGTGAGTACCTTGGGCGAATATATCTTGCCAAGACGCATCAGGATGAAGCAATCATCCTGTTCGACAGTTCGGGGCAAAAATAATCGTCAGATTGAACATCGACGATTAATATAGCCAATTCCTCCACACTTAAATTTACGACACCATAATCATGAAAGCTGTAATTCTTGCAGGCGGGCTTGGAACACGAATCTCCGAGGAAACCAGTTCCCGGCCGAAGCCAATGGTGGAGGTGGGTGGGAAGCCAATTCTTTGGCACATCATGAAGATGTATTCGTCCCACGGCGTCAATGATTTCATTATCTGTTGCGGCTACAAGGGCTATGTCATCAAGGAGTACTTTGCGAATTACTTCCTTCATATGTCCGACGTAACGTTCGACATGAAGAATAATGAAATGCAGGTGCATCACCAGTATGCAGAGCCCTGGAAAGTCACCCTGGTCGACACCGGCGAGCAAACCATGATTGGCGGGAGACTTGCCAGAGTTCAACAATACATCAAGGATGAGACGTCGTTTTGCTTTACCTATGGCGACGGAGTCAGTGATGTGGAGATCAGCCAGCTCATCGCATTTCATCATGCGCATGGGCGGATGGCGACGCTTACTGCGGCGTCGCCGCCGGGTCGCTTTGGTGCGCTCGATATTCAGGCGAATCATCAAATCTCCACGTTTAACGAGAAACCAAAGGGTGACGGCGGAATGATCAACGGCGGCTTTTTCGTCCTGTCACCGAAGGTGCTGAGTCTTATTGCCGATGACTCCACCACCTGGGAAAAGGGTCCGCTTGAGCAACTTGCCGTAAGTGGTGAGTTAATGGCGTATCAGCATGAGGGGTTCTGGCAGCCGATGGATACGTTGCGGGATAAAAATTACCTTGAGGAGCTTTGGATGTCGGGCAAGGCTCCCTGGAAATCGTGGAATTGAAGGACGGCACTATGAACCAGCAGTTTTGGCGCGAGAAACGTGTGTTTCTGACCGGGCACACGGGCTTCAAAGGGGCGTGGCTGTCCATGTGGCTGCAGGATCTGGGTGCGCTGGTGACCGGTTACGCACTTGCACCGCCTACTTCTCCCAGTCTTTTTGAATGTGCCAACGTTGGCGCGGGGATGACGTCGGTCATTGGCGACATCAGAGATCCCAGGCATTTGACCCACGCCATGCAGGAGGCCCGGCCGGACATCGTCATTCATATGGCCGCCCAGCCGCTGGTGCGATATTCCTATGAAAATCCGGTTGAGACCTACGAAACCAATGTCCTTGGCGTCGTGTACCTGCTGGAGGCGATTCGCAACACGCCGTCGGTGCGTGCGGTCGTGAATGTCACCACTGACAAGTGTTATGACAACAAGGAGTGGATCTGGGCCTATCGCGAAAATGAGCCGATGGGCGGGTACGATCCCTACAGCAGCAGCAAGGGATGCTCCGAGCTGGTTACCTCGGCCTACCGCAATTCGTTTTTCAATCCCGACAATTATGCGCAACATCGTGTCGCGATCGCCAGCGCCAGGGCCGGCAATGTCATCGGTGGCGGGGATTGGGCATCGGACCGGCTCATTCCCGACATTCTGCGGGCGATCGCGGAACGCCGGCCGGTCGATATCCGCAATCCGCTCGCGATTCGTCCATGGCAGCATGTCCTTGAGCCCCTGGCGGGCTATTTGTCGCTCGCCGAGAAACTGTACGACTTCGGCCCAGCGTTCGCCTCGGCATGGAATTTCGGTCCACGGCTTGACGATGCGCGCCCGGTCGAATGGATCGTCGGCTGCCTGACGCAACAGTGGGGCGACGGCGCAAGCTGGCAGCACGACACGTTGCCGCAGCACCATGAGGCAACGTACTTGAAGCTGGATATCACCAAGGCGATGAATTCCTTGAATTGGTCGCCGAAATGGAATCTGGAACAGGCGCTGATTAAAATCGTGTCGTGGCAAAAGGCCTGGCTGAATGCCGAGGACATGCGCGCGTATTCACTATTGCAAATAAAATCGTACCAAGATACCTCCGATCAAACTCATATCAAATAATTGACATCATGAATAAAGACGAATTGCGCAATCAGATCCTGGAGCTTGTCCGCCAATATGGCGCGCTGGACAGCAAGCCCAAGGCTTTTTTCCCCGGTGTTACTCCGGTTCCACCGTCCGGAAAAGTCGTTGGCGCCGAGGAAATGGAATTAATGACCGAAGCCGCGCTCGATTGCTGGCTTACAACTGGCCGATTCAATGAGCAATTTGAAAAGAAGCTGGCCGAATTCATTGGCGTCAAACATTTGATCACGGTGAACTCCGGCTCGTCGGCGAACCTGGTCGCATTTTCTGCGCTAACGTCGCCCAAGCTGGGCGAGCGGGCCATCAAACGCGGCGACGAGGTAATCGGAGTGGCCGCCGGATTCCCAACCACGGTCAATCCTATTCTCCAGTTTGGCGCAATTCCTGTCTTTGTTGATGTCGAAAAGGACAACCATAATATCGACGCATCGAAAATTGAAGCTGCGATCAGTCCGAAGACGAAGGCGATCATGCTGGCACATTCGCTGGGCAATCCATTCAACCTCGATGTGGTTACCGCGATTTGCAAGAAATATAACCTGTGGCTGATCGAGGATTGTTGCGATGCGCTGGGTACGACCTATAAGGGAAAAATGGTTGGTACTTTCGGAGATATTGGCACGCTGAGTTTCTACCCGGCCCATCATATAACCATGGGCGAGGGCGGGGCGGTGTTCACCAATAATTATGAACTCAAGCAAATTGCCGAATCGTTCCGTGACTGGGGGCGTGATTGTTATTGCCCTCCAGGAAAAGACAACACCTGCGGAAAACGGTTTTGCTGGAAATTGGGATCGCTGCCAGAGGGCTACGATCACAAATATACGTACAGCCATCTTGGATACAATTTAAAGATTACCGATATGCAGGCAGCTTGTGGCCTGGCACAACTGGCCAAAGCGCCCGCCTTTATTCAGGCCCGCAAGGACAATTTCGCGTTTTTGAAGGAGCGCCTTTCGAGCTGTGCGGAATTCATTACGCTGCCTGAGGCGACACCCAATTCGGATCCGTCCTGGTTTGGATTCCCGATCACGCTGAAAGAAAATTGCCCGGTCACACGCCTCGATCTGCTGACGTACCTGGATCAGAACAAAGTGGGAACGCGGCTCCTGTTTGCCGGCAACCTTACCCGTCAACCGTATATGGAAAACGTGGAGTACAGGATCAGTGGCGATTTGTCCAACACGGACAATGTGATGGAAAACACGTTCTGGATTGGTGTTCAGCCGGCGCTGACCCGGGAAATGCTGGAGTATGCGGCCTTGAAAATTGAAACCTATCTTGGTTTGAATTTTGACTAAATCGGCACAAACGGTATTGCTGACGGGTGCGACCGGCTTCCTTGGGTCGCACCTGATCCCTGCATTGCTGGAGGCCGGCTATTCGGTAAAGGCGCTGCGACGAAACAGCCCGCAAGCGCCGTCCGCCGACGGTGGCGACAAAAGAATCAGCTGGCACACCATTGATCCGGCCGATCAGGCTGGCTTCACGGGATTTTTTTCGGACGTCGACTGCGTCATTCATACTGCTGCGAGTTACGGCAGACGTGGCGAACATACCGCGGATGTCGCGCGGGCAAATACGCTATTTGGTCTTCAGGTGCTTGAAGCCGCCGTCGCGGAAAAAGTCAAATGCTTCATGAATACCGATTCGGCATTGCCGAAGATGTCCAATCCCTATTCGATTTCGAAGGCGCATTTTTCGGAGTGGGGAAAATACTTTTCGGAAACGCGAGATATCAGATTTGTTAACATCCGTCTGGAGCATATGTATGGCCCGGGCGATACTTCCCTGAAATTCACCAACCATGTCATCGATTCGTGTCTGAATAATGTCCCGCAACTAAAGTTGTCCGATGGCATACAACTCAGGGATTTCATTTTTATCGACGATGTGGTCTCTGCATATCTGACGGTGTTAAAAAACCAGTCTTTGTTTGCTCCGAAATTTTGCGAGATACCGGTTGGTTCCGGGACCGTCGTCAGCATCAGGTTTCTGGTCGAGTCCATTCATCAGTTATGCGGTTCTGCCACGACGCTTGCATTTGGTGAGATTGAAAAAAACGATAGGGATGTTTTGTACTCCTGCGCCGATATTTCGTTCCTTGGACATCTCGGATGGCATCCGGAAACATCACTACTTGACGGGCTCCACGCCATCATCACGCAGAAAAAGGCCGAAATGACCGATAAAGCCAAAGGCGGCGTGCCTTGAACCCCGGAACCGGTCCGATCCCTTGTGTCCGACAGATCTCCGTCCAATCGGTTTGCCAACCCGTCGTGTCAGCATGACAGCATACCGAGTCTCCACCATACATTTGAATGACCGCCAATGCGCCATATAACAAAAAATCGTCCTGGTACGATATCGGCACGCGCCTGGATATTGCTCGCTTCAGCATCGTTTCTGATGCTCCTTGCGATATATGGTGTGATCCACTCGGGTTGGTGGTCACAGGTAATCTGGGTCACGCCGTTTAACCGGGAGGGCTTCGTCTATCTTTGCTTGTTGTGCTTCGCGGCGTATTTTCTCGCGCTGAAATTAAAGGCCTGGTCTTTGCCTTTGTTGCTTTTTCCGCTTGCTTTCTTTATTGGAATTACCGGGTTCGCGCCTGTTGTCGCAGTGGTCTGGTTCTGGGCCTGTGCCTTCCTGGTGGGAGCCGGTATAACCTTTTCAGTTACCGATAACCAGTTCCGCATCTTCACCCTGTCCAATGCCGCGGTTGGCTTTGCCGCCATGGGTACCATCGTTGGTTTGCTGGCGCATCTTCCAATCAACGTTCCGGTGATGTACCTCGGGTTGTTTTCCACGCTTGCCGCACTGGGCGCGTTCCGCTGCCTGCGCGGCGGGCGGTTTCGCGTTCCAGTCTGGCCGACGTTCACTTTCGTTAAAAGGCCTGTGTCCGAATGCATCATGGGCGCGCTCGCGCTGCTCGGGGCGACGCTGGTGCTGGTGGTTACGATGGCTCCCGCGATGGGATATGACGCGCTTGCCTACCACCTCACCATTCCGGCAAAAATGCTGGAGCTCGGTTTTTGGCGGTTCGATGTCACGTTGTACATCTGGTCGGTAATGCCATTTGGTGGCGACTGGTTATTTGTTCCGCCGTATTTTCTCGGCGGCGAGAGCGCCGCACGCCTGGTGAACTCGTCATTTTTGCTCGCCACGGCTTACGCCGCGTACCAGTTGCTGTTGCCACGGTTGGGACGCGCAATGGCGTTGTCGGCGCCCGCGTTATTGTTGACCTGGCCAATTTCGTTGCTTGAAGTGGGGTCGACCTTTGTCGAGGCGCCGCTCGCGTTCTTCTTCATGATGTCGCTGAACGAACTGGTCGGCACGAATCGTCAGAAGGGTGGGCGCTGGATGGTTCTCGGAATCATCGCTGGTTATGGGTGTTCGATCAAATTGCTCGGCGCCTTGATTTTGCCGTTCTTACTGGCTGGCGCCATCCTCCGGTCGCTGCAGGGGCGCTTCGAACGCATGCGGGTTCCGGCACTTTGCCTGGGTGTGTTGTGCTTCCTCATTGTTTGCATCCCGCCATATCTGGTGGCGTTTTTAAAGACCGGTAATCCGCTCTTTCCATTTTTTAATAGCATCTTCCGGTCACCGTATTTCATGGTCGGCAGCGTGTTCCAGAATGGCAGTGATTTCGCCAATCCTTTTTACGTCAGGCCGCTTCAATTCCGAACCTTCTGGGATATGACGATTAACTCCATGCCCTACGGAGAGTTTCAAGCCACCGGTGTACTGGGGATTGCGTTGATTGTTCTGGTGCCGCTGTCTGCCCTGGCTGCGATTTTCGCGCGGCGCTGGTGGGTTCTGGCGTGCATCGCCTCCGTATTTGCCTATGGCATTCTGGTTTTTCATAACCAGGCGTACCTTCGCTATATTTTTCCTGCACTGCCGTGGTTGTTCGTGGCGGCGGCGTTTGCGCTGTCACAATTGCCGCGGCCGGCATGGACGGCCACCGGGCTTGTTGCATTGCTCTGCCTGGTCAGCCTGGCGCGATTTCCGGTCGGACACTGGGCCTTCGCACAATTTGACGCCAAGCTCCTTTGGGACCGAAGCATCGGCGAAAGAATGCTTTTGCGGAACAAGCCCGAGGTCGTGGTCGGGGAAATCATGTCGAAACTGGCGGAATACAGGGGCAAACGCATTTTGTTGCTGGGGGTTGATCCGATTTATAGCGCCTATCCGGATGGAACCATCGCCGATGCCTGGCATTCCTGGTCATTTTTTCAGTCGAAGCTTGGCGATAAAACAATTTTGACCTCCGTGGCGCGTTCCGGAGCGGAAGTCATCGTGTATTCTGTCGGGCGCGGGTTTGCAGGCGAAGCCGAGCTGGCGAAGAATTCAACCGAGGAATTCAGGGTTGGGGACGTACGTATTGCACGGCTTAATCCGGATGTGCGGTTCGCCCATTCGCTCTTCGCGCGCGAACGCGTCCTCGATCCGGACGTGGGTGCGCAACATGGCGGCCGGTGGCAACTGAACGGTGCCGAAGTGGTGGCGGATGGAATTAGCGCCCGCCTTGACACGGCGATTGCGCAGGCCGTTGATTTCAAGCCGCCAGCTGTCGCGACGGAGCCCAACAAGATCAAGTTCTTTGCCAAGCCCCTGCTACCGGTTGCCCCTGTGCTGGAGCCCGTCCTGCTTGAGATGTCGGTGTCCTGTCCAGAGGGGCAGACCTTCAGGTCACAGGTGAATTGGCATGACGTTACCGGGAAATTCCTTGCCGCAGATCTCGAAGTTCACGCCTGCCAAAAAGAGCAAACCGAAGTCCGGCGAATTTTGTACAAGCCGCAAGATGCGGTGTCAGGGATCGTTTACGGCAGCTCGCATGACCAGAGACCGGTAATCATCAAGAAGATATCCTTGCGAACGGCAACTTAAACAGCAACGTAAAGGCGATGCCAGTCGAAGGCAAACTGGACTTACGAATTTCATCTTACCGATCATCTTACTCATCAAAAATTAAACACAATGAAAAAAACCGCAATCATTACCGGCATCACCGGACAGGACGGAGCGTATCTGGCAGAGCTGCTGCTGGAAAAAGGATATATCGTTCACGGCACGTTCCGTCGCAGCAGTTCGGTCAACTTCTGGCGCATCAATGAACTGGGCATTCAGGATCATCCCAATTTGAATCTGGTTGAATATGATTTGACCGATCCGGGCGCGACGCTGTCGCTGGTCCAACGCGTGCAACCGGATGAAATCTATAACCTCGCGGCGCAAAGTTTTGTCGGCGTCAGTTTCGAGCAACCGGCCACCACGGCGCAGATCACCGGCACCGGCGCCTTGAATTTGCTGGAAGCGATCCGGTTGGTCAATCGCAAGATCAAGTTTTACCAGGCGTCGACCTCGGAAATGTTCGGCAAGGTCCAGGCGGTTCCGCAAGTTGAGGACACCCCGTTCTACCCGCGCAGCCCCTATGGCGTGGCAAAGTTGTACGCGCACTGGATGACCGTCAATTACCGCGAAAGTTACGACATCTTTGGCGCCAGCGGTATATTGTTCAATCATGAGAGCCCGTTGCGCGGGCGTGAATTCGTGACCCGCAAGATCACGGATGCCGTCGCAAAAATCAAGCTGGGCATGCTCGACTGCATTGAGCTGGGGAATATTGACGCAAAGCGTGACTGGGGTTTTGCCAAGGAATATGTGGAGGGAATGTGGCGCATGTTGCAGGCCGATACCGCGGACACCTACATCCTTGCGACTAACCGCACCGAGACAATCCGCGATTTCGTTCGCATGGCATTTTTGAAAATTGGCGTCACGCTCGAATTCAAGGGCGCTGCCGAAAGTGAAATCGCCATTGACGTCGCTTCGGGTAAAACGGTCATGCGCATCAACCCGAAATTTTACCGGCCTGCCGAAGTCGAGTTGTTGATTGGCGACCCGTCGAAGGCAAAAGCGAAGCTTGGCTGGGAAGCGAAGACCGGCCTCGAGGAATTGTGCGGCATGATGGTCGCGGCGGATCTGGTGCGTAATGAGAGAGGCTTTTCGTTTTGAGATTACTTGTTTCTGGCGCGGCCGGCTTCACCGGACGCCATTTCGTTCGAAGTGCGGTTGCCGCCGGGCACACAGTGGTCGTCCTGCGCGCTGATTTGTCTGATCGCGACGGTCTCGAACATGAAGTCCTGGAAGCGGCGCCGGAAGCCGTGGTGCATCTTGCCGCGGTAAGTTTTGTTGGCCATGCGGACGCGGGTGCTTTTTATAAAATCAACCTGCTCGGAACACTCAATTTACTCGACAGTCTGGTCGCCTTGCCGCAAAAGCCCACGCGCGTCCTGCTGGCCAGCAGCGCGAATGTCTATGGGGATTGCCGCATATCGCCAATCTCGGAAGACCAGAATCCGGTGCCCATCAACCACTATGCGACCAGCAAGTTGGCGATGGAGTTCATGTCCAAAACCTATCTGGACAAATTGCCGCTGTTCTTTGTCAGGCCGTTCAATTACACCGGTCCGGGTCAATCCCCATCGTTCCTGATTCCAAAACTGGTCAAGCATTTCGTGGCCCATGCCGCCAGCATCGAATTGGGCAACCTTGGCGTCGAACGCGAATTCAACGATGTGCGCTTTGTCTGCGAATCGTATTTGCGCTTGCTGGAAACGGCCGCGCCGGGTGAGACCTACAATGTCTGTTCAGGAAACCCGGTGAGCCTGCTCTCGGTCGTCGATTTACTCAAAACGATCACCGGCCAGCAGATGGAAATCAGGGTCAACCCTGCTTTTGTGCGCAGCAACGAGATCCCCCGGCTTTGCGGCGATCCCGCCAAACTGCAGCATTGCATCGGCGCCTTGCAGCACCCGTCGTTAACCGACACGTTAAAGTGGATGCTCGCAAATTAATATCATCGCTTTCCTTCACATGCAATGCCCGTTGGCGGCGCCGCTGACCGATTCCCTGCGTCGGTCGGGACTGTGTCTGACGGCGGCCGGTGACGCCCGTGTCGTGTTCCACATGAAAGCGTATTAGGCATGCGGAGCTTGAGCGACAAGGTATCGGTCATCGTCGTGAACTGGAACGGCGAGGCATTTTTGGAGCGGTGTCTCAACGCGCTGCTGGCGCAAACCATTCCGCCGCACGAAATTCTGGTGGTCGATAACGCCAGTGCCGACGCGTCGCTGGAATTGCTGGGTCGATTCCCAACGATACGACTGCTCGCCCAGACGGAAAACACCGGTTTTGCACGCGGTAATAACCTGGCATTGCGCGCGGCATCGCCGCAGTCGACCTGGGTGGCGCTGATGAATCCGGATGCCTTCGCCGATCCCGGCTGGCTTGCCGCGTTACTGGCTGCGACGGTCGCGTATCCGGACGTGGATGCCTTTGGCAGCAAGCTGCTCAAGGCGCACGATGCCACCGTTCTGGATGGCATCGGCGACGTGTATCACCTGTCCGGTCTGGTCTGGCGCTCCGGGCATGGAATGCCGGCCACCGACGATGCCGACGCCCCAACGGAAATCTTTGCAGCCTGCGCGGCCGCCGCGCTCTATCGCCGTAGCGTGCTGGACCAGTTGGGCGGCTTTGACGAAGACTATTTTTGTTATGTCGAAGACGTCGATCTCGGCTTCCGGCTTCGGCTGGCGGGCTACCGCTGCTTCCATGTGCCGCAATCCGTCGTGCATCATGTCGGGTCAGGGACGACCGGCGGACAGCATAGCGAATTTGCGATTTATCACGGCCATCGGAATCTGGTCTGGACCTTCATCAAGGATATGCCTGGGCCGCTGTTCTGGCTGTTTCTGCCGCTGCATTTGCTGCTCAATCTTGGGACCGTTATCTGGTTCGCATGGCAAGGGCGCGGCGCGGTGATACTGCGCGCAAAACGTGACGCCTTGCTGGGCGTGCCAGCAGCGTGGCGCAAGCGACGGCAGATTCAACGCGCGCGTGTCGCTTCAATTGCCAGTATCTGGAGAATGCTGGACCGACGCCTGCGCCTCACAAAAGCCAATCGGACCGAACCATGACCGCCACCATTTCCACCATCATCGTCAACTACAACGCCGGTGCCTACCTGCGCGGGTGTGTCGATGCCTTGCTGGCTTGCCCGCTTGAGATTGATGTCATCGTGGTCGACAATGCCTCGGCCGATGACAGCCTGGCGGCGCTGGCCGGTTTGCCGCACGTGCAAATCATCCGCAATGCCAGCAACATGGGCTTTGCGGCGGCCTGCAATATCGGCGCGCGCGCCGCGGTCGCACCGTATCTGCTGTTCCTGAACCCCGATTGCTATTTCGCGCCGGGCACCCTGTCGGTCCTGCTCGACGGCTTGCGCGCGGACCCGCAAGCCGGCATGGCGGGCGGACTGCTGCTCAACAGCGACGGCACCGAACAGGCCGGCGGCCGGCGTGCGATTCCAACGCCATGGCGTTCGTTCGTGCGGGCCTTTGGCCTGACGCGCTTTTCGCAGCGCTGGCCGCGCCTGTTCTACGATTTTCATCTGCACAAGCAGCCGTTGCCCGACCATGCGGTCGAGGTCGAGGCCATTTCCGGCGCCTGCATGCTGGTCAGTCGCACCGCCATGGAACAGGTAGGGCTGTGGGATGACGCGTACTTCCTGCATTGCGAAGACCTCGACTGGTGCATGCGCTTTCGTCAGCATGGCTGGAAAATCCTGTTCGTCCCGCAAGCCAGGATCAATCACGCGCTCGGCGTGTGCGGCAGCAGCCGGCCGGTGTTTGTCGAATGGCACAAGCACAAAGGCATGATGCGGTTTTACCGCAAGTTCTTTCGCCACCAGTATCCGGGCGTCCTGATGGCGTTGGTGACGCTGGGCGTCTGGCTGCGCTTCGCGCTGGTGGCGACTGTGCATGTGCTGAAACGATGGCTGCGGCAAGGCACGGTCAAGCGTGACTGAGGTCGAGCACGCCGGGCGGGTCGGCGTCTTTGGTGCGACCAGCCTGGTCGGCGCCTGCCTGCTGCCGACATTGGTCGCGGCCGGTTGGCCGGTGACGGCCTGGACGCGCCAGTCGCCAGGTCCGGATGCCGACGGGGTGCAATGGCGCTCGCTGGGCGACGCCGCTGCCGTTGTATCGAGCGCGTCAGGGCAGCACATCGCCAGCTGGATCTGCGTTGCACCGATCTGGGTGTTGCCGGCCTATTTCAAGATGCTTGAAGCACACGGCGCCCGCCGCGTGGTCGCGCTCTCGTCGACCAGCCGTTTTACCAAGGACGATTCCAGCGATCTGCAGGAGCAGGCGATCGCACGGCGACTGGTTGAGGCCGAAGAGCAGCTGCAGGACTGGGCACAACAACGCGGTATCGAGTGGGTCATCTTGCGGCCAACCCTGATCTACGGCCTCGGACGCGACAAGAACGTCGCCGAGATCGCACGGGTGATCCGGCGCTTCGGAATTTTCCCGCTGTTTGGCAAAGCCACCGGATTGCGCCAACCGGTGCACGCGGCCGATGTGGCGCAGGCTTGCAGTGCCGCGCTGCGCAGTCCGACGGCGGCGAACCGCACCTACAACATTGCCGGTGGCGAAACGCTTGGCTATCGCGAGATGGTGAGCCGGATTTTTTCCGCACTCGGCCGCACACCGAGGCTGGTGACCGTGCCATTGTGGCTGTTTGCTGCCATGGTGATGCTGTTGCGTCGGCTGCCGCGCTATCGGCAGTGGACGACGGCAATGGCACAGCGGATGAATCGCGACCTGGTGTTCGATCATGCCGAGGCGATGCGCGACCTGTCTTTTCGCCCGCGTCCGTTCGCACCGTCGGCGGCCGACGTGGATGAAAAGCGCCGATAGACCGGCAAAAATAGGGCGCTCTGGTCCGTGCCCAACATTCTGTGGGCAAACAAACAACACGTCGTGCCCCTGCGTTGACCAATTTTCATTAATTCACAGTTGAACCGGGGTTCGCCGACTATAATGTTGTTCCAGAGAATAATTCTTGTTCGCAATGTCAGACGTAATGACCCACCCTGCCGCCCCACCTTCGGAGTCTGCACCGCCGCTGTCATCGCATGATGTCGGTGGTACGCGTGCGTCCATGGCTGCGGCGACAAAAGTCATTGATACGCTGTCGGAACAGAGCTACCACGACTTTGTGCGCGCTGCGCGCGCTTTGTGCGGCGCATCGCTCGCGTTGATCAATCTGCTCGACCAGGACGGGCAGTGGCAACGTGCACATGCCGGCGTCGCGCTGACCCAGGCCCTCAGGACGCTTCCGCCAGACTTTGTCGCTCGCGCGGATGGCGAAAAATTGCTGATGGTGGAAGACATCCACGCCGATCCACGCTTTGCCGACAGCGCGCTGCGCCAGCTGACGCCGCGCATCGCGTTCTGCGCCGTGGCCATGCTGGCCGATAGTGAAGGCGTGCCGATTGGCAGTTTGCTGGTGTTTGATCCGGCACCGCTGCAACTGTCCGATTCCCAGCACGAGGCATTGTGTTCGCTGGCGCGCCAGGTGGTGGCACAGCTGGAAGCGCGTCGCTGCATTGCCCGCCTTGAAGACATGCTGGAACGGCTGGAGATCATTAGCGCCACCGACGCACTGACCGGGCTGCAGAACCGGCGTGCCCTGGAGGACCGCATCAGCCAGGAATTCGACCGGGCCCGGCGTTATGACGCGCCGCTGTCATTCCTGATGCTGGACGTGGATTTTTTCAAGCAGTTCAATACCCGCAACGGCCACCTGGCTGGCGACCGCATGCTGGGACAGATTGCCACCGTGCTGCAACAGGCCACACGCGGCCAGGACACGCTGGCGCGTTTCGGCGGCGAGGAGTTCGCCGTGGTCCTGCCCAACACCCGCCGCGATGGCGCACTGGTGCTGGCAGAACGCTATCGTGCAGCGATCGAGGCAATGGCGGTCGAGGGCGTGACGGTGAGCATTGGCGTGGCAACCATGACGCCGTCGATGCTGTTGTCCACCGAGCTGGTGGGCGAGGCGGACCGCGCATTGTATTGCGCCAAGGATGGTGGGCGGAATCGGGTCATCGGGGCTGGCAACTGAGGTGCCGATCCCGACAGCGGTCTGGTGAACACCGTCACCATCACGGCGGCCAATGTGGCGGATAACGCCTAGTTGTCCGCGTTGCACGGCGAGTAGCAAACGGTGTTTGCCGATGCGGGCTACACCCGGTGCCGACAAGCGCGAAGAACGGCAGGATGTCACGGTGGGCTGGCAGATCGCTGAATACGGTAAGTTATAAATCCTGATTGTGTTAAACCTCTATTTTTCCAACGGCACAAATTCAGAGCAATTCGAAGTAAGGGTTGCCGTCACATCTTTGCCGCTACCTCCATCGAACCTGAGAAATTTCTTCGGGCCTGCAGTCTTGCAGAATTCCGGTATAAGCTCTGATTCAGGCTTGTCGGTTTTCACGATGATTGAATCATCCAGAAAAATCAGTCTGATCGAATTGCCTTCATTGAAAGAAAACGGATTCGCCCAAGGTTCGACGCCGCTGATAAATACCGTTTCCCCGTGCTGAATTGGTGCCAAGAGCATTTGAGCAGCAACCACTTGGGCATGCGCAACCTCTCCTTTGCTAAGGACAAAGTTGACGATATTGGTGCGGAAATTGGTATAAAAGGGGGCTGCCAACAGAACTGCGGCTATGCTAACAGCAGAAATCGTAGATACCCGCTGGCGTCCGACCATGGCACCAATGGCCAACGCCAAAAGGAAATGCGGTGCATACAGGTAAAGGGTATCTAGGTGAGCCGTTAATAACAGCGTCGGGCCGAGCAGGATAGCGAAACCAAGTAGTCCAAAGACGATTGGACGCCAGCCCTCTTTGTAAGCGAATCCGGTGCCAATTACCAGCGCAAAAACAATTCCTCCGAATACCTCGTTGCCAACCGCATGATGATATAAGGCCTCCCCGAAGTAGTACCAAAGCGTGGATAGAATGCTGATCGGCGAGAGGTTTAGAGAATATGCACCATCAATCTTTGCCATCGTATAGAGTCGCGCATACGCCACCAAGTAGACCAGAAACACTATCCCATAAGGTGCAAGTTGCCTTGTTGCATCTTTTACCTTCTGACGCTCGGCAACGATCCCCATTACGAATAGAAGCGCGATCATGCCGAGCGCAAACTCCTTGGTTCGGATCGCCAGCACGTAGCACAGAACGCCCACGACATCCAACCAGATATTCGAGCGCTTCAGCGCAAGTTGTCTGAAAAAGAGTACCGCCAAGCATAATGTTGCGCCCAGCACGTCGAAGATCGCTGCAGCCCAACCGATCGCGCCGATGGTTGAAAACCAGGTTGCCGCAAGTATGGCGCCGAGCAATGCACTTCTCATTGGCATGTACCGCATCGCAATGGCAAAAAGCAGAATACAATTCAGAAGATGCAGCACCAGCAGTGAAGCGTGTATCGCGACATAATTAAGGCTAAAAATCTGATACATTGCCATGATGAACAGCCCACCTACCGGGCGGTCGTTATATATCAAAATTGGCAGCACATTGAAATATGTTTCAAGTGTCCAGAAATGAGCGCGACTCAGCCAGTTCCAATCATCAGCAAGGAAAAAATGGCGTGGGTCGAGAAGCCACCAACTATAAGAAACTGCACAAATGACGATCATCACGATCGCAAGAAGCATTTGCGTACGTCGGTTTATACGCAACCATATAGGAATCGTTGGGTTCTTCGCTCCAAACGTCAAAATGGCATTGAGAAAATAGTTTGAGCTGAGAATCAAGGAGGTAGTGACCAATTGGGCGACAATATAACGCACAGAAAAAAGATCGACTAACACGTACATGAGCGCTGCATTCAGTAGCAAACTGACAGCAGCTATTGCAAAGAAGGACGGTGCCGTTTTTGAATATGCTGCGGTGCTGCGGAAGGTGACTCGGTGATTGAGGATAAAATTAATAACAGCACCAGCTACGGATCCAACTATTGATCCGGTTATCGCGTGAAACCGGAATTGTTCGACCAACAGCAACAAAATTGAATAATGCACCAGCGTGCCAGCGGCACCCACCAGAGCGTAAATGCCAAACTGACGGAGGGATAACCTTTTTGGCTGAATCGTTGCATTAAAATTAATCATTTCGTTTTGTCTCGATCTTGGAATTGTACGTTTTTCTAATCACATAGAGCGGCCGCTGTTTGGACTCCATGTAAATGCGGCCGATGTATTCTCCCAGGACACCAATTCCCATCAGTTGTAGGCTACCGAAGAACAGAACGGCCACCAGCAGCGATGCATAGCCCGGCACATCAATGCCATGAATCAATGTCCTCACGACGATATACGTACCATACAAAAAGGTAGTTACGGCACCGACCGCACCAATATAGACCCAGAATTTGAGGGGTGCGGTACTGAAGCTGGTAATGCCCTCAAGCGCAAAATTCCACAGCTTCCAGCCGGAAAATTTAGTCGTGCCGGCAGTACGTGGATTGCGCACGTAATCGATGGTGACAGACTTAAAGCCGACCCAGGCAAATAGCCCCTTCATGAACCGTTGGCGCTCCGGTAGGCTTTTTAGGACATCAACCGCGACACGATCCATCAACCGGAAATCACCCACATTCTCGGGGATTTTGGGGTGCGAGATTCGATTGTGGAAGCGATAGAACATGCCGGCGGTTGTGCGCTTCATGAATGAATCGGAACCTCGGTCAATCCGGCGTGCCAGAACGACCTCGAAGCCAGCGCGCCATTGCTCAAGCATCGAATGAATCAGCTCGGGAGGGTCCTGCAGATCCGAGTCAATTGGTATGACGGCATCGCCTACGGTCGCGTCAATGCCAGCCGTGAGAGCAGCTTCCTTGCCGAAATTGCGGGAGAGTTCGACAACGCGAAAACGCTTATCACGCGCAGCAAGAAGAATTAGAGATGCCAAGGTGTGGTCAGTGCTTCCATCATCGACGCATACCACCTCGAAATTATAACCGTCGGCCGCATCCATAACGGCCGATATAGCCAATTGAAACTGCTCTACTCGGCGGAGTCAAGAACCAAGTGCAACACGTTAATGGATCGTAGCCGATTCGGCCTGTTTCATATTGTCGATGATTTCGCCATAGACTTCGAGCGGGCTTCGATAGTCGAGCACTTTGCGAGGGCGGGTATTCATCTGGTAAGCAATGGCGTCGAGATCGCCTTGCGTCAGTTGCGACAAGTCGGTGCCCTTGGGCATGTACTGGCGCAATAATCCGTTGGTATTTTCATTGCTGCCGCGTTGCCAAGGGCTGTGCGGATCACAGAAGTAGACGGCAACGCCGGTGTGCGCTGTCAATTCGCGGTGCCGGCTCATCTCGCGGCCCTGGTCATAGGTCATCGTCTGGCGCAACGGCGCGGCAACTCTGTTGAGTGCCTCCGTAAAGCCCGCCAATGCCGACGCAGCGCTGGCGTCAGGCATGCGCGCCAGTATCACCAGACGGGTCGTGCGTTCTACGAGCGTCCCAACCGCCGAGCGATTGAAGGCACCCTTGATTAAATCGGCTTCCCAGTGGCCGGGAATCAACCGGTCGGCCACTTCCGGCGGGCGAATGTGGAGGCTTTGCATCTCAGGGATGCCGCCACGCCGGTCTGTGCCACGTGAACGCGGGCGGCGCGTGTCGTTACCCTGGCGCAGGCAGGCAATCAGTTCGCGACGCAGTTCGCCACGGGGCATCGCGTAGAGCGCGGTGTAAATGGTTTCGTGAGAGACACGCTGACTCGGATCATTGGGATACATGCGACGCAGTGTGCCGCCGATCTGTTGTGGTGACCATCGCTGATGCAAAAAATGGGTAACGACACCAAACAATGGGCTAGCAAGATCAAGTTTGCGTACCGTGCGGGCCGTTCTGGCAGCCAGTCGGGCACGTCGGCCAGCATGCACCGGATCGTACGCCCTTGAGTCAGCGCCGCTATTGCGTCGCAACTCACGGCTGATGCTGCTCGGTGAGCGGTGCAGTGCATGGGCTATTTGTCGAATGCTTTGGCTCTGTTGTTGCATCACCATGATCGTGGCACGCTCTTCGGCTTGAAGTTGTTGGTAGTGGTTTCGCATCGCAGCACCTTATCAGAGTTGGGTGTTGCACTTCAGTTTAGAGACCGCCCTCCTTCGCCCTCGTTAAAAAACGGCGCAACAATTGAAACCAGCTTTCCTGCGTTCTGCATTCTTACCTCTTCGCGTATTAGGATTGATGCGCGCTCGCATTATAGTTAAAGGATAGGAAAACGGGGGCGAAAACCCGGACTACTTGGCATTGGGTTGCCGCTCTAGTCACCGGTAGCACTGCAGTTCCATGCGATCATCCCATGCAATGCGGGCAGTGCTTGCCCTCAACGAATTGCGGCGACAACTGCTCGCGTGGCGTCACGGTTGCGCCGCAGCCGGCGCAATGGAGCGTCGGTGTCGGCGCCAATTCCGGATTCAGCGCGGTGCGCTGATCGAACACAAAACAATCGCCGTTGTAATGCTCGCCGCCGACCTGTTCGAAATAATTCAGGATACCGCCCTCGAGCTGGAACACATTCTCGAACCCGACCTCCTGCATGTGAATCGCCGCCTTCTCGCAGCGAATGCCGCCGGTGCAAAACGTGACCACGGTGGTGCCGGCCAGCGCCGCGCGCTGCTGCGCCACCACGGCGGGAAAGTCGCTGAATTTGTCGATCCGGTAATCCAGCGTGTTGGCGAAGGTGCCGACATCGACCTCGAACGCATTGCGCGTATCCATCATCACCACCGGCCGGCCGCTGTCGTCGTGACCGGCATCGAGCCAGCGCTTGAGTACGACCGGCGTCACCGCCGGAGCGCGGCCCAGTTCCGGGCGGATCAGCGGCATTTTCATGGTGATGATCTCCGGCTTGAGCTTGACCAGCATCTTGTTGAACGGTTGTTCGGCCGACAGGCTTTCCTTGACGTGGATATCGGCAAAGCGGTGGTCGGCGCGCAGCCAGCCCAGAAATCCATCGATGGCGGCGCGGGTGCCGGCCAGGAACAGGTTGATGCCTTCCGGCGTGAGCAGGATGGTGCCTTTTAGCGCAAGCCGTTGGCACTCGGCCAGAAAAGCGGGGCGGACGGCCGCGGCATCGTCGATGCTGACGAATTTATAGGCAGCGATATTGACGTAGGGTGACAGCATGGCGGCAAATGGGGCAGGGTAACGAAGCCGCCATTATAAAGGGTGGCATGGCCCGGACCGGAGCGTAAAATACGGCCCATGACTGCACCGCACTTTACCCACCTTCGCCTCCATTCCGAATATTCCATCGTCGACGGCTTGATCCGCATCGATGATGTGGTCGACGCCGCTGCCGCCGATGCCCAGCCGGCGCTGGCCATCACCGATCTGGCCAACCTGTTCGGCATGGTCAAGTTCTACAAGGCCGCGCGCAAGAAAGGCATCAAGCCGATCATCGGCTGCGATGTCTGGATCACCAACGACGATGACCGCGACAAGCCGTCCCGGCTACTGTTGCTGGTCAAGAATTCGGCCGGTTATCTGCAATTGTGCGAACTGATTTCGCAGGCCTGGCTGTCGAACCTGCATCGCGGCCGCGCCGAGATTCGCGCCGAATGGCTGGCCCGCCTGAGTCCGTCGGACGGTTTGATCGCCTTGTCGGGCTCGCACTTCGGCGACGTCGGCATCGCCATTGAAAACGGCAATCTGGCCGCGGCCGAGCGCAATGCGCAACGCTGGGCGGCGATTTTTCCGGGCCACTTCTATATCGAAATCCAGCGCGCCGGGCAGCCCAATCAGGACGCCCAGGTACGGCAACTGGTGGCATTGGCCGCCCGCCTGCAGCTGCCGGTGGTGGCGACGCATCCGGTGCAGTTTCTGACCAAAGACGAGTTCATCGCGCACGAAGCGCGCACCTGTATTTCGGAAGGCGAGATGCTGGCCAATCCGCGCCGCAGCAAGCGTTTCAATGACCGCCAGTGCTTTACCACCCAGGCCGAAATGACGGCGCTGTTTGCCGACTTGCCGGTGGCGTTGCAGAACTCGGTCGAAATCGCCAAGCGCTGCAACCTGACGCTGGAATTGGGCAAGCCGCGCCTGCCGGATTTTCCAACCCCGGCCGGACTGACGATCGACGAATTCCTGGTGGAGGAAGCCGAACGCGGGCTGGAGGCACGCCTGCTGCAGCTGTATCCCGATCCGGAAAAGCGCGCGGCGCAGCGCCAGCGCTATGCCGATCGGCTGGCGTTCGAGACCAACACCATCATCAAGATGGGCTTTCCCGGCTACTTCCTGATCGTGGCCGATTTCATCCAGTGGGCCAAGAACAATGGCGTGCCGGTCGGTCCAGGCCGTGGTTCAGGCGCCGGTTCGCTGGTGGCGTATTCGCTGTCGATTACCGATCTCGACCCGCTCGCCTACAACCTGCTGTTCGAGCGTTTCCTCAACCCGGAACGGGTGTCGATGCCCGACTTCGACATCGACTTTTGCCAGGAAGGCCGCGACCGCGTGATCCAGTACGTCAAGGATCGCTACGGCAAGGAAGCCGTGTCGCAGATCGCCACCTTCGGCACCATGGCCGCCAAGGGCGCAGTGCGCGACGTCGGCCGGGTGCTCGACATGGGCTACAACTTCTGCGACGGGATTTCAAAACTGATCCCGTTCAAGCCCGGCAAGCTGGTCACTATCGCCGACGCCATCAAGGAAGAACCGCTGCTGGCCGAACGGCTGGAAAACGAAGACGAAGTGCGCCAGTTGCTGGAACTGGCGCAACAGGTCGAGGGCATCGCGCGCAACATCGGCATGCATGCCGGCGGCGTGCTGATCGCGCCCGGCAAGCTGACCGATTTCTGTCCGCTCTATACGCAGGGCGGCGACTCGGGCGTGGTGTCGCAGTACGACAAGGATGACGTCGAGGCGGTCGGCCTGGTCAAGTTCGACTTTTTGGGACTGACCACGCTGACGATTCTGGACTGGGCGGTGCGCTACATCAAGCGGCTCGATCCGGCCATGGCCGACTTCAGTCTGGAGAAACTGCCGTTGAATGACGCAGCGTCGTACGAGCTGCTGACCAAGGCCAAGACCGTCGCGGTGTTCCAGCTCGAAAGCCGCGGCATGCAGGGCATGCTGAAGGACGCGCGGCCCGATCGCTTCGAGGACATCATTGCGCTGGTGGCGCTGTACCGGCCGGGTCCGATGGATCTGATTCCGGACTTCTGCCGCCGCAAGCACGGCGAGCGCTTCGACTATCCCGATCCGCGCACCGAAGGCATTCTGTCCGAGACCTACGGCATCATGGTGTATCAGGAGCAGGTGATGCAGATGGCGCAGGTGGTCGGCGGCTACTCGCTGGGTGGCGCCGATTTGCTGCGCCGTGCGATGGGTAAGAAGAAGGCCGAGGAGATGGCCGAGCATCGGCAGATTTTCCGCGACGGCGCCGCCAAGGATGGCTTGTCCGAAGCCAAGGCTGACGAGATTTTCGACTTGATGGAGAAGTTCGCCGGCTACGGTTTCAACAAGTCGCATGCCGCCGCCTATGCACTGCTGGCGTATCACACCGCGTATCTGAAAGCGCATCATCCGGCCGCGTTCATGGCCGCCAACTTGTCGCTGGCGATGGACGATACCGACAAGATCCGGATTCTGGTCGAGGACGTGGTCGACGTCTGCGGCCTGACGCTGCTGCCACCGGACATCAATCTGTCGGACTACCGCTTCACGCCGGTCGGTGTGCCCGGCAAGCGCGCCACGCAAATCCGCTACGGCCTCGGCGCGGTGAAGGGATCGGGGCAGGGTGCGATCGAAGCGATTGTCGCTGCGCGCGCCAGCGGACCGTTTGTCGACCTGTTCGACTTTGCCAAACGCGTCGACAAGCGCCAGATCAACCGGCGCACGATCGATTCGCTGATCAAGGCCGGTGCGTTCGATTGCTTTGAAGTCGATCGGGCGGTTCTGCTGGCATCAGTGGGACTGGCGCTGGAAGCCGCCGAGCAGCACGAGGCGTCGATCAATCAGGTCAGCCTGTTTGGCGGCGACGACAGCGATCTCGATACGCAGCCGGGCTACGTCAAGGTCGCGCCCTGGAGCGAAAAGCAGAAACTGACCGAAGAGAAGACTGCGCTCGGGTTCTACCTGTCCGGCCATTTGTTCACGGCGTATGCGGACGAAGTGCGCCGCTTTGCGCGCACCCGGCTGGCCAATCTGGAGCCGTCGCGCGATGCGCGCATGATGGCCGGCATCATTGTCTCGGTGCGGGTGCAGATGACCCAGCGCGGCCGCATGATCATCGTCACGCTGGATGACTCCAGCGGCGCGGTGGATGTCACCGTGTACAACGAAATCTATGACGCCAACAAGGCCCTGTTCAAGGAGGATGAATTCCTCGCCGTGCTGGGCAAGGTCTCGGAGGACCGCTTCTCGGGCGGCATGCGCATCGTCGCCGAGAAGGTCATGGACATCGCGGCAGCGCGGATTCAGTATGGCAAGCAAATCGCACTGGCCTATTCAGGCAAGCTCGATGTCGCGCAGCTCAAGAATGTGCTGGCGCCCTACCGTTCACCGGCCGGGCTGCCGTTCCTGCTGCGCTACACGCAACAGGGCGTCGGCTGCGAAATGCTGCTGGCGCAGGAGTGGAAGGTCTTGCCGGCCGATGGCTTGAAGCAGGCGCTGGCCGAGAAGCTGGGTGGCGAGTGCGTCGAGTTCGAGTATTTCTGAACCCGGTCAGCGCGGCGGCTGGCCGGATTCGAAGCGCTGCGCGTCGTTGCGTCGGCCCTGTTCCGTTTCGCTCAGCAGCATCAGCTTGAAGTACTTGTGATAGGTGGTCTCGGCCGCGCACAGCGCCACCATCAAGCCGGGGCGCCCGTCCAGGAATCCGCGCTTGAACACGAATGACCGCAGGAACGCTGCCAGGCTGTGCAGCAACGCCTTGCGCAGCGTGCCGCGCTTGCCGGCCGCGAATGCCTGTTGCGCGCCGAGTTCGGAATACTGTTCCAGCTTGCGCAGAAAGTCGCCATCGTTGCGATAGCTGTAATGCACGATCGGCGCATGCAGGCGACCAGTGCTGCCGGCGTCGACAATTACCCGTTCATGCACCAGACTGTCGGAGAAGTGCGCGGTGCCACGTTGCCACAATCGCACCACATGGTCCGGATACCAGCCCGAGTGGCGAATGAAGTGGCCGCAGAAACTGGACAGGCGCGGCAGTTCCCAGGCCGCGTGGCGCCCACCCTGGATGGCTGCGAGGATTTCGTCGCGCAGCGCCGGGGTGATGCGCTCATCGGCATCGAGCGACAGTACCCATTCGCCGCGGGCGGCGGCCAGCGCACGATTCTTTTGCGGGCCAAATCCGGGCCAGTCGGCGGTGCTCATGCCGGTCGCGCCGAATTCGCGCGCCAGCGCAACGGTGCCGTCCGTGCTGCCTGAATCCACTATAATCCACTGGTTTGCAAACCTGACGCTGTCAAGGCAAGCACCGATATTCTGGGCTTCATTTTTGGTAATAATAATGACAGAGAGCTTCATCGAGCCGGGAACGGGATCGCCACTTTTTTCGTTGATCATTTTTTCCATGCCTGCGCTGGCTTTGTCTGCGCGCTTCGGAGTCGGACTGACTGAAGTCGCGCGGCGGCTGTGCTGCAAACAACTGCCGGATGCAGCCCGACGGATTGTAATCGGTTTCATTCGCGCTGCCACCCCGAGCGGCGCCCACCCACTGCTGCAACCCCCGACGCAATGACCATTTCCCCGTACCTGATGCGCCTGGCGCGCATGCTCAAGCCGTTTCGCGCCCGCCTCGGCCTGGCCTTTTTCGGCATGATGATCACCGCCTCGACCGAACCGATGTTCCCTGCCGTGATGAAGACCCTGCTCGACAAGGGCTTCACCGGCAAGTCGACAATACCGTTGTGGATGGTGCCGGTGGCGGTGATCGGCATGTTTGTGCTGCGCGGGCTGTCGACGTTCATGACCACTTACATGATGACCTGGGTCTCGACCCATCTGCTCAATATCCTGCGCCGCCAGATGTTTGCCCGGTTGCTGGACGTACCGGCGGCGTTCTATGTGAATACGTCGGTCGGTCGCGTCATCAATTCGATGATGTTCGAGGTCCAGCAGATCATCGAGATGGTGACCAAGGTATTTACCTCACTGATCCGCGACAGCCTGACCGTGATCGTGCTGCTGGCGTTTCTGCTCTGGCTGAACTGGCACCTGACCATCGTCGCGCTGGTGCTGCTGCCGCTGATGGCGCTGGTCGTGCGCACCACTGGCAAGCGCCTGCGCCGCCTGACGCGCGACTTCCTGGATGTGAATGCCGAACTCACCCAAGTGATCGAGGAAACCACCCGCGCGCAACAGGTCATCAAGATCTTTGGTGGCCACGCCTATGAACAGAGTCGCTTCGAACAACGCGCGGCCAAACTGCGCAGCTTTTCCATGCGCATGGCCAGTACCTTTGCCGCGACCGTGCCGATCACGCAGATCATGGCCGCCTGTGCGGTGGCGGTGGTGATCGTGATCGCGCTGCTGCAGTCGGAACAAAACCAGATTACCGCCGGTGGCTTCGTCTCCTTCATCACCGCCATGCTGATGCTGCTCACGCCGCTCAAGCATCTGGCCGAAGTCAACGGTCCGCTGCAACGCGGCATCGCCGCCGCCGAAGCGGTCTTCACGCTGATCGATACGCCGCCGGAGCGCAGCAACGGCAAGACACTGGAGGGCCGTGCGCAAGGCCGCATCGAATTCCGCGACGTCTCGTTCTCGTATCCGCAGCAGCAGACCCCGGCGCTATCGCACATCGACCTGGTCATCGAGCCGGGCGAAACCGTCGCCTTCGTCGGCATTTCCGGTGGCGGCAAATCGACGCTGGTCAATCTGGTGCCGGATTTCCACACCCCGCAGTCGGGCAGCATCCTGCTCGATGGCGAGGCGCTCGACACGATCGCGCTGAGCAGCCTGCGCGCCCAGATGGCGATGGTCAGCCAGAATGTGGTGCTGTTCGATGACACGGTAGCGTCGAATATCTCGTACGGCGACGCCAACCCGTCGCGCCAACGGGTCGAGGCGGCGGCCCGGGCGGCCCATCTGAGCGACATGATCGCCGCGCTGCCGCAGGGTTTCGATACCATCATTGGCGACAATGGCAGTCGCCTGTCCGGCGGCCAGCGCCAGCGCATGGCGATCGCCCGCGCCATCTATAAAGACGCGCCGATCCTGATCCTCGACGAAGCCACCTCGGCGCTCGACAACGAATCCGAACGCGCAGTACAAGCCGCACTGCTGCAGCTGATGCAGAACCGCACCACGCTGGTCATTGCGCACCGCCTGTCGACCATCGAGCGGGCCGACCGCATCGTGGTGCTGGTCGGCGGCCACATCGTCGAAATCGGCACGCACACCGAACTGCTGGCCCGCGACGGCGTCTACGCCAGCCTGTATCGCCTGCAATTTGAAACGGTCGCGGCCTGATGACCGAGCGCACGCTGATCATTTCGCCGAACTGGATCGGTGACGCCGTGATGGCGCAGCCACTGCTGCAGCTGCTAAGACGGCAGCATCCCGAGCGGCCCATCGATGTGCTGGCGCCGGCCTGGGTCGCCCCCGTGTGGCGGGCGATGGCGGAAGTCGAGACGGTGATCGAAGCGCCGTTCCGGCATGGCGCGCTGCAATTGGGCGAGCGCTGGCGCTTTGCGCGGCAATTGCGCCAACGCGGTTATGCCGCTGCCTATGTGCTGCCCAATACGCTGAAGTTTGCGCTGATCCCGTGGCTGGCCGGTATTCCAAAGCGGGTCGGCTACGTCGGCGAGAGCCGTTATGGCTTGCTTAATGTGCTGCACCGGCAAGACAAGAAAGCGCCGCGTCCGATGGTGGCGTTTTATGCGGCGCTGGCCAGTGCGCCGGTGGCCGAGGTCAGCACCGAACTGCCACGTCCGCTACTGATGGTCGCGCCGGCGCTGCGTGAATCGGCATTGGAAGCGGCCGGTTTGCAGGCCGACCGACCGCTGGTGGTGTTCGCGCCGGGCGCCGAATTCGGTGCCGCCAAGCGCTGGCCGACGACGCATTTTGCCCGGTTGGCGCAGTTGATCGTGCAGGCCGCGCCGGATGCGCAAATCGTGATCCTGGGTTCCGGCAAGGATCGCCCGGTCGGCGAAGAGATTGTGGCGCTGGCGCCAGCGGTGCGCAACCAGGCCGGCAAGACCGCACTACAGGATGCAGTCGCCATCATCGCGCAAGCCGACGCGGTGGTCAGCAACGATTCCGGATTGCTGCATATCGCCTCGGCGCTGAACCGCAAGATTGTCGCGATCTACGGACCGACCGACCCGAACCATGCGCCGCCGTTTTCAGAGGTGTCGCGTTCGCTGTATCTGGCGCTGGACTGTGCGCCGTGCCGCCAGCGCGAATGCCCGCTTGGGCATCATCGCTGCATGCAGGACATCAAGCCGGAGATGGTGCTGCAGGCCATGCAGCAGATGGATCTGGCCTGATCAGATCTTTTCGAACACCAGATCCCAGACCCCGTGGCCGAGCTTGATGCCACGATTCTCAAACTTGGTCACCGGCCGGTAAGCCGGGCGCTCGGCATAATCTGGCGCGGTATTTTTCAGCGTCGGCTCGGCGCCCAGCACCGCCAGCATTTGCTCGGCGTAGTCCTGCCAGTCGGTGGCGCAATGCAGGTAGCCGCCCGGCGCGATGCGCGAGGCCAGCAATTCGACCAGCGGCGCCTGCAACAGGCGGCGCTTGTTGTGGCGCGCCTTGTGCCAGGGATCGGGAAAGAAGACGTGCGCACCGGCCAATGACAGCGGCGCAATCATGTGTGTGAGCACTTCGACCGCGTCGTGCTGGATCAAGCGCAGATTCTGCAAATCCTGCTCGCCGATCAGCTTGAGCAAACTGCCGACGCCCGGCGTGTGGACCTCGACACCGATGAAATTTTTCTCCGGCATCAGCGCGGCAATTTTGGCGCTGGTCTCGCCCATGCCGAAGCCGATTTCGAAGATGGTCGGGGCCGCGCGGCCAAAGGCAGCGGCGGTATCCAGCGGCGCCTTCGCGTACGGAATGCAGAACTGCGGCCCCAAGGTGTCGATCGCCCGCGCCTGCGCGGTTGAGAGCCGCCCGGCGCGCGTGACGAAGCTGCGGATGCGGTGTTCGGTCGGATCGTAAAACATCGGCTTGGCGGGAGCGCCGGATTGATTGTGGTCGGTCATGTGCGGGTCTGGAAAAAAGGAGTGCCAATAAAAAAGGCACCAGCGGGCGGGTGCCTGTGTGCGCGATCCATGCTGGAGCGGGTGAAGGGAATCGAACCCTCGTCGTAAGCTTGGGAAGCTTCTGCTCTACCATTGAGCTACACCCGCGATGGCTGCATTTTACGCGGGTTTTGGCGGAGGTATGCGGTTACAATTATTCAATTTTCTCATCAACGAGAGCGCTAAATTTGCCGTTGGCGTTTGAGAGGGATTCGCATGGTGTTTTTTCCGGTTTTTCTGTCTGTGGTGTTCGTTGTGCGAAATCAGTCAGAGCATATCGAAAAAATTCTTTCCGAGGCCGCCGCTGGCATCGCCGGCCTTGTCAGCGACTATGAATTCATCATTGTCGACAACGCGTCCGACGATGACAGTATTGCCGTCCTCAAGGGCCTGACGACAGAAAAGGGCCATCCCAACCTGCAGGTTTACGCCTTGATCAAGGAAGTTGACGACGACACGGCCTCCTGGGTCGGGTTGGAAAACGCGTTGGGCGACTTCGTTGCGGTGATTGACCCCTTGGTCGACGACATCGCCTTTCTGCCGGCGATGCTCGACAAGGCAGTCAGCGGTGCAGATGTCGTGTTCGCCAAGAATGAGCAAAAAGCCGCGCAGAGCCTGGGCTATCGGGGTGCTTACGCGGTATTTAACTGGCTCTACAAATGGTTCAATAACATCCATTTGGCCGAAGAGGCGCCACAGTACCGGGTGCTGACCAAGCGCGTGATCAACTTCATTCTTCAGCACCCGCAGCCTTCCATGACCTATCGTCATCTCCCGGCCACGGGCGGATTTGCGCGCGTCAAGCTCACTTACAGTGCAACGCCTAAGATTTCGCATACCAAGCACCTGGGCGAAAGCATTGACCGGGGCATGCGCCTGCTGGTGTCGACAACCCGCCTGCCAATGCGTCTGGTCACCGTGCTCTCGCTGTTCGGCGCGATTGCCAACGTCCTGTACTCGATCTACGTCGTCGCGGTCGGCTTCCTCAAGTCCGATGTCGCGCCCGGCTGGATCAGCCTGTCGCTCCAGCAGTCCGGCATGTTCTTCCTGATCTCGCTGGTTCTTCTGGTGCTGGGCGAATACATCCTGCACATGACCAGCCTGTCGAGCGAGGGTCCGCTGTATCACGTCGGTCAGGAGTTCACCAGTGCGCGCATGACCCGTCGCGAGAAGCTCAACATCGAAGAATCCGCGCCAGCGACCTTGCACGGCGCCGCTATCCACGCGGAACAAGCGCCCTGATGCCGACCGCGGAGTCACTCCACGATGCAGTCATTGTCGGCGGTGGATTCTATGGCGCGGCGATTGCCATTTACCTGGCGAAACAACGCGGTTTCAAGCGCATTGTCCTGGTCGAGCGCGAACCGGCGCTGCTCAGTCGCGCGTCGTATAACAACCAGGCGCGCGTCCATAACGGATATCACTATCCGCGCAGCTTCACCACGGCCTATCGAAGCCGTGTCAATTTGCCGAAATTCGTTCGTGATTGGCCGAATGCGATAAAGCGGGATTTCACCAATCTGTACGCGATTGCGCGGCGTAATTCCAAGGTCACCGCGAAACAGTTCGAGCGCTTTTGTCGCGAGATTGGTGTCCCCATTCAGCCGGCAACCCCCGCGTTGCGCAGCCTGTTTGAATCGCGCTTGATTGAGGATGTGTTCGTGGTCGACGAATGTGCGTTCGACGCCACCGTCCTGGCCAGTTGGGCCAAGCACGAACTAAGAGAATGTGGCGTACAGATCCACCTTGCAACGCGCGCCACTGCCATCTCGGCGGGATCAGACAAGACATTGCGTGTCGTCGTGCAGCCCGATATCGGTGCCGAAGAATTGATTTCGTGCCGCTACGTATTCAACTGTACCTATAGCGGGTTGAATCAGATCAAGGGGGCGTTCACCGGCACGCGGACCGGGCTCAAGCACGAGATCGCTGAAATGGCATTGATGCGGGCGCCACCCTTGCTGCAGGGGCTGGGCATCACGGTCATGGATGGCGCTTTCTTTTCGATGATGCCGTTCCCCGCGCGCGAGCAACTCCATTCGCTGTCCCATGTCCGCTACACTCCGCATCTGCACTGGAACGACGAACAGGGTGTCGACCCCTACCAAAAACTGGATCACTACGAACAGGCAACCCGGGTTGACCGCATGGTCAGGGATGTCGGGCGCTATGTCCCGGCAGTGCTGGACGCGGTCTATGTCGAATCCTTGTTCGAGGTGAAGACCGTTCTGGTCAAGAACGAAAGCGATGATGGCAGGCCCATCCTGTTTGAAAAGTATCCCGAGATGCCGGGTTGTTACTCGGTACTGGGTGGGAAAATCGATAACATCTACGACGTGCTGGAAAAACTCGATGCCGAACAATTTACAGACCGTGCGATGTAGGAACCGTTAGATATGGAGCAAGGCATGGCTGATGCGCTGATTGGATTTTCCGGTTTCATAGGAAGTACGCTGTTGAAGCAAACGACTTTTGGGTCGCTGTATCGATCAAGTACGATTGATGAGATCGAAGGCGGCACCTTCGATACCGTTGTCTGTGCCGGCGCCCCGGCGCAGAAGTGGATGGCGAACCGCGATCCGGCGGCGGATCGCCGGAATATTGATGGCCTGATCTCCCGCCTGAAGTCCATGCAATGCAAGACGTTTGTTCTGATCAGCACCGTCGATGTGTTCACCAATCCTGTCGCTGTTAACGAAGACACGCCGGTCGACACGTCCGGCTTGCACGCGTACGGTTTGCATCGGCGCTTGCTGGAACAGGTCGTCGCGGACCACTTTGCCGATCATCTGATCGTGCGTCTGCCCGGACTGGTCGGTCCCGGCTTGCGCAAGAACGTCATCTTTGATTTTTTGAATGACAACAATATTCAGGCGATCGATAGCCGGGGAACGTTCCAGTTTTACCCAACCGTGAATCTCTGGTCCGATATCCAGACCGCACGCCACGCCGGCTTGAAGCTGGTGCATCTGACGGCAGCACCGATCAGCGTGGCAGAGGTGTCGAGGCAGGGTTTTGGCAAGCCGTTCGAGCATGCGCTGGAGGGCGTTGCCGCAACCTACGACATGCAAACCCGTTACGCGAACATCTTTGGTGCGCCCGGCAATTACCAGTACAGCAGCCGTGAAACAATCCAGGCGGTTCGGGCCTATGCCCAGTCGGAAGCGCGCACGATCAAGTCCGCGCAAGGCACGAATCCATGAGGCTGGCCATTTCCAATATTGCGTGGGATGTCGCGGAAGATGAAGCCATCGCCACACTGCTGCAGCGCCATGGCATTGATGCCATCGATATCGCCCCGGGCAAGTATTTCCCTGAGCCGGCCGAGGCCACGGAGCACGGCATGGCGCGCGTAAAACGATGGTGGGCCGAGCGCGGCATTGAAATCACCGGGATGCAGGCCTTGTTGTTCGGCACGGTCGGTTTGAATCTGTTTGGGGCGACTACGGTGCAGGACGCCATGCTGCAACATCTGCGTGCCGTTTGTCGTATCGGCGCAGGCCTGGGTGCAACACGCGTGGTCTTTGGCTCGCCAAAAAACCGCGATCGCACCGGATTGAGCGACCAGGAAACGATGGCTGTCGCGGTGCCTTTTTTTCAGCGGCTTGGCGACATCGCTGCTTTTTACGGGGTGACAATCTGCCTCGAACCCAATCCCCCTTGCTACGGTACTAATTTCATGACCACCAGTGCGGAAACGGCAGACGTCGTGCAGCAGGTTGCACACCCCGCAATCAGGATGCAGTTCGACACGGGTTCCCTGACCATTAACGGCGAAGCGCCCGCCACCGTCGCGCACGACTATGCCGCGCTGATCGGGCACGTGCACGCCAGTGAGCCCGATTTGCGACCTCTGGGTGAGTGCGGAACCGACCATGACAAGTTTGCTGCTGCACTGAGACAGTACTTGCCAGTTCACCTGGTCTCGATCGAGATGCTCGCCACAAAAGATGAGCCGCATGCCGTGTCGATCGAACGGGCATTGAATGTGGCTGTGCGCCACTACCGGGATCACAGCCCTGGAGCCAGCGTATGAAGTGGCTCATCCTGATACTCGGCATTGCCTCGAATGCCTCCGCCAGTGTGCTGGTGAAGATGGCCATGATGCCCCCTCGCAAATTTCCGTCGCTCGCCGATCCGCTGTCGGCGTTGCACAATTGGCCGTTCTGGCTGGGGCTCGGACTGTACGGTGCTGCGTTCCTGCTCTATGCCGCGGCACTGGCGCGTTTGCCGTTGAATGTGGCGCATCCGATCCTGACCGCTGGCGCGGTGGCGTCGGTGGCGTTGTGTTCGCTGCTGATTTTTCGTGAACCGTTTCATTGGACAACCGGAGCCGGAATCGCCTTGGTGATCGCGGGCGTCGCGTTAATCACTGCACACGTAGCCTGAGGCAGCCATGACGAACTCGACAATTGCTCCCGATGTTGCATCGGACTTGCGTTCCGGTTGGCAGATCCCGTCGTATCAAACCGCTTTGTGGCGTGGCCGCCAGCATCCGTGGTGCATCGTGATTCCGGTCATCAATGAAGGCGCAAGAATCGGCAGCCTGCTGTCAAAAATGGCGGCTTTGAAGATCGACGAGGTTGCCGATATTATCCTCGTCGACGGCGGTAGCACCGACGGCTCGCTGGCGCTGGCTTCATTGCAGGAAAAGGGTGTGCGCGGCCTGCTGATCAAGACGGGGCCGGGGAAATTGAGTGCCCAGCTGCGTTGCGCGTATTCGTTTTCGCTCGATCAGGGTTACGACGGAATTATCACGATCGACGGCAACGACAAGGATGAGCCGGCAACGATACCGCGCTTCATCGAGGCACTCGAACAAGGCGTCGATTTCGTGCAGGCATCGCGTTTCATCGCGGGGGGCATCGCAGAAAATACGCCTAAAACACGCGATTTCGCGATCCGCTTCATTCATGCGCCGACACTGAGGTTGTTCTCCGGCTTTCGGTGGACCGATACGACCCAGGGCTTTCGCGCCTACAGTAAAAAAATGCTGCTGGATCCCCGCGTTGCGCCATTTCGCGACATCTTTGCGAGCTATGAATTGCTCGCCTATCTCTCCTACCGTGTCCCCAGGCTTGGTTACCGCTGTGTTGAGATTCCAGGCATTCGGCGCTATCCAAAAGGCGAGGTCCCAACCAAGATCAGCAGCTTCAAGGGAAATCTATCGGTGCTGACGATATTATTTCAAGCCTGTTTCGGTCTCTATAATCCTAAAAATAAATGACAAATTCATTTCTCCAGAGACGGCCATATCTTTATGCGTTATGGCTGATTTTTTTCGTATCGGTGATTTTCAAATGCTGTTTGCTTTGGCACCTGGCGGGACCGGCAGTGCTGGACGACGAAATCATCTACAAGCTGTTCGCCCAACGCATCATGGAGTTCAAGCCATACGTCGTCAGTAAATATTTTGACTACAAATTTGGGGCCGATCCGCATTTTCCGCCGGGATACCCCTTTTTTCTGGCCATAACGGGATGGCTTGGCGGTGTCGATCAATTCCAGGCGATGAAAATTGCAAATATTGTTGCTTCGACTCTGGTGCTGTTCCCGGTTTATGGAATTACAAAGGAACTCACTTCAAAATCCGCGGCACTTGGCGCGGCCTTGGTCGCCAGCGTGGTGCCATATCAGTTTTTATTTCCTGTGGTATTGATGGCAGAAAACATCTCGGTCACGCTCACCGTCACCGCGTTCTATCTCGCAATCAGATCCGGAAAAAGCGGAAATAGTCATGCCATTATTTTTGGCTTGTGTCTCGCTGCAAATTACCTGACAAAATATTCCTTTCTTCCGGTCGCGCCTTTTCCCGTTTTGCTGTTTGCGATTCGGCAATGGTTAAATTCGAATCCGGATTTATCGCTGCAAATGCGTGTCACCCCGGTTATACGATCGCTATTTGTAGCGTTCCTGGCATTTTTGGCACTTGTTGGTGTCTGGATTGCGTATGCGAAGTTTTCCGATCTTTCCATAAAAAATGCACTTGGATTTTCTCCAGAACTGGTTTCACTGGATAATTCAATAACCAAGTCACATTTTATTTTGCTTGTTTATATTGTCCTGCAGTTTTCCGCGGCAATTTGCGCGATCTTGCCCGTCTTCCTTCCCGTCTTGCTTGGTTTTGTTTCTGGGCCCGAAAAGAGAGCAACCGCAGGGAAAAGTATTGTTCTTTATAAATGGATCATGGCGTTATTCGTGCCCGGCATGGGAGCGTTCTTTGGTTATTACATGTGGAATTTTAACTATTACTTCGCAGCGATGAACCACGTCGCAAGTGTAGACATTACGAATTTGCAGCAGGCCGCCGGTGAGCGATACACGATGTTTAATTTTTGCCTGCTGTTGCCATTGGCATTTCTAGGGATCGACCGGTTGTTGACCGGACGGCGATCAACCCGCTCTGTTTTAATATTCCTGCTATTGGGCTTTTTATC
The DNA here is from genome assembly GCF_035984655.1 of Actimicrobium sp. GrIS 1.19. Classification (NCBI taxonomy): domain Bacteria; kingdom Pseudomonadati; phylum Pseudomonadota; class Betaproteobacteria; order Burkholderiales; family Oxalobacteraceae; genus Actimicrobium; species Actimicrobium sp. GrIS 1.19. The sequence goes on from NZ_JAXCHT010000009.1 coordinate 59,682, forward strand.
GGTGCTGCTAAGCTATGTGGTGCTGCAGATTCTGTTCAAGCAAAATCCGTGGCCGGTCGCCGGATACATCACGTTGAGCTGGGCTATGGCTCCGGATATCGTATATGGCGTCGTGGGCCATAACCCGGTGTATCTGTCCGCTGCAGTTTTTGGTGGAATGGCACTGGTCGGACTGGTGCCGTGGATATTTCATGAAAAGACAATTTCAAAATACAAAATAAATGCAGTCGCAATTACTATTATTGCTGTTGCAATTTCATGTCTGGCGGCATCTGACGGAATCAAGACAAAAGAATTCGCGCTGGATAGTTCTGTCATGAAAAATAATTCCGAAAATGGCCGAAGCATCGCTGCGCTGGTCAAGCGCTCGAATCCTGCTGGCGAGAGAATTATTTTTGCCTTTTCAAAGAGTGCATCGGAGGAAATTACAAGGCAGTCAGGTCTTCCATATACCGACGCCTATTGGTCATCCATTATCAGTTTCTGGACAAATAAATCCGTGACGATGGTCTCGGCCGAATCCATTGCAGCGATGTCGAGCGGGAATCGGTTCTTGATTTCTCTTGAGGGCGATACTGCCGGCCCACCCTCTGCAGCTATTGAGAGTTTTGACGCCTATGGCCGGAAATTCACCTTCACACGTTTTTGAGGGAAGAAATCAGACGTAGCGTGTCGCACTGAACGCAGCGCCCCCGCGTGTAAAACCCACGAACTTCTCCTTGCCTGTCAGATAAATGAGGTAATAGGCCGCCATCGGGAGGACGACGCCGGCCGCGAGGCCAAGTGCAAGTTGCAGGTAAATATAAGTGATGCCGGCCTTCGACAAAATAATGCGCGTGCCGCTACTGGCCAGGATATGCATGAGAAATATCGGCATCGACGCCAGTCCAAGACGTTCAACCATACGCATGCTGCCCGCGCGCGCCAACACAGCCGAAAGTTGAAGGACGAAAAGTATGCCGAGGAAGGCCGCGGGCAGGGCGAGTGGGTCGGAGTAGCCGGCAACCTGCGCGGCGCCAAGCATGGTGAGCCCGGCGCCGGCGACAGCGAGGCCAATCCCGAGCGGATGCGCGGTACGCTCCACGACCGATTTCAGATGCTCGGCAGCCAGCAGTCCGGCGGCATAGAAGATGAAGAATTTGAGCGCCGTGGACAGGCTGCCCAACTCGAAGTAGCAACCCACCGCGTAGGCCACCAGGGCAAATGCGCTCACCCGCAGCCGGTTGGCGCTCGTCAGAAAAACGAAGACATGGCACAGCATCAGTGCGTATAAAAACCAGAACTGACCGAATTGCCCGAACAGTATCGAGGTAGCCAGTTCCGACATGTCGAATGGGCTATTGGTACTTCCCGCCATGGCGACCTGTGTGATTCCCTGCAAAGAAGACCACAGGAAATAGGGGTACACAATGGTCATCAGTTTGCTGCGCAGGAACCCATCTTTGGCCAGCCCTTTCCCCGCGTTCATTCCCGCCAGCACGAAGAACAAGGGCATATGGAATGTGTACAGCGGGTAATCGGTGGCCATTAGCCAGTGACCATCGGGCACGATGCCACTGGTATGCAATCCCCTTAGAACATGCCCGTATACAACGAGCACGATGCCGATACCGCGTGCGTAATCCCATAGTCGTTCTCTCAATGTGACCTCCTCTGATGCCCGGCGATGCGCAGGGTTGATGTAGATGATGGTTAAATTGCAACATTCGACACGTGGTTCGATTTCGGTGAGAAATCCGTGCATTTTTCCAGGGCAGGTTCGCCTTGATCGATCGCCTGATCACGATGGCAGCCATGGTGCTGGGGCTGTGGCGTGTCAGGCTGCGGGACGCGTCATCCGATGAATGACGGCGACCGACGCAGCGGCGTGTCGCGCTGCAGGGAAATGGCATGCGGCAGCCGCGCGGGCTGCTGGCCGGTGGGTGAGCGTGGTGCTGTTGAAATGCTGTCGTGTCAATGCAGCGGCGCGCCGCATGAACAGGGGGATGTTTGACATACAGGAGTACGTGCAACGATTCTGCGTTGCGTGCGTTGCGTGCGTTGCGTTAGCGCTGCGACGGCCGCATGGGACGCATTCGGGGCGGGTCCGGGTGATGTCGTTCAACCGTCGCAGTGGCCCTTGCGACGGTGTTACTGAACATGCATCACTACCCGGTCGTTACTGCCTTACACAATCCACGAAATACCCACGCTTGCCATCGACTTCGCGTGTAACGAGGCCATGCACATCGGTCTCGAAGCCGGGAAACTTCTCATTGAAGTCGCGCGCAAACTTGAGGTAGTCGACGATGGTGCGATTGAAACGTTCGCCCGGAATCAGCAACGGAATGCCCGGTGGATAAGGCGTGAGCAGAATCGATGTGACGCGCCCTTCCAGTTCGTCGATTGGTACGCGGTCGATTTCGCGGTGCGCCATCATCGCGAATGCGTCCGATGGCTTCAGCGCCGGTTGCATGTCGGACAGGTACATTTCGGTGGTCAGGCGCGCGATGTCGTGGGCCTTGTAGAAGTCGTGAATCTGCTGGCACAAGTCGCGCAGGCCGATGCGCTCGTAGCGCGGATTAGCGGTGGCAAACTCGGGCAGGATGCGCCACATCGGCTGGTTCTTGTCGTAGTCGTCCTTGAATTGCTGCAAGGCGGTCAGCAGCGTGTTCCAGCGGCCTTTGGTGATGCCGATGGTGAACATGATGAAGAACGAATACAGACCGCATTTTTCGATGATCACGCCATGCTCGGCCAGGTACTTGGTGACAATCGAGGCGGGGATGCCGGACTCGCCGAACTTGCCGTCGATCGACAGGCCGGGGGTGACGATGGTGGCCTTGATCGGATCCAGCATGTTGAAGCCCGGGGCCAGGTCGCCAAAGCCGTGCCAGTCGTCTTCGGCGCGAATCATCCAGTCTTCGCGGCTGCCGATGCCGTCTTCCGAAAAGCTGTCCGGTCCCCAGACCTGGAACCACCAGTCATGGCCCCATTCGAGGTCGATCTTTTTCATGGCGCGACGGAAGTCGAGCGCTTCCAGAATGCTTTCTTCGACCAGCGCGGTTCCGCCCGGTGCTTCCATCATGGCGGCCGCGACATCGCACGAGGCGATGATCGAATATTGCGGCGAGGTCGAGGTGTGCATCAGGTAGGCTTCATTGAACGCGTCGCGGTCGAGCTGTACCGATTCGGATTCGCATACCAGAATCTGCGACGCCTGCGACAACCCTGCCAGCAATTTGTGGGTCGACTGGGTGGAGAAGATCATCGACTGGCGCGCGCGTGGACGATCCTTGCCGATGGCGTGCATGTCCTTGTAGAAATCATGGAAAGTGGCATGCGGCAGCCACGCTTCATCAAAATGCAGGGTGTCGATTTCGCCGTCGAGCAGATGCTTGAGTGTTTCGACGTTGTAGATCACGCCATCGTAAGTCGACTGGGTGATGGTCAGGATGCGCGGCTTCTTGTTCTTGGCAGCGCGCGCAAACGGATTGGCTTCGATCTTCTTGCGAATGTTTTCCATGCTGAACTCGGACAGCGGAATCGGTCCGATGATGCCCAGATGATTGCGGGTCGGCATCAGGAACACGGGAATCGCGCCGGTCATGATGATCGAATGCAGAATCGATTTGTGGCAGTTTCGATCGACCACCACGATGTCGCCGGGCGCCACCGTCGAATGCCACACCATCTTGTTGCTGGTGCTGGTGCCGTTGGTGACGAAGTAGCAGTGGTCGGCATTGAAGATGCGCGCGGCATTGCGTTCGCTGGCGGCCACCGGGCCGGTGTGGTCGAGCAGCTGGCCGAGTTCTTCGACCGCATTGCAGACGTCGGCGCGCAACATGTTCTCGCCGAAAAACTGGTGGAACATCTGGCCGATCGGCGACTTCAGGAACGCCACGCCACCGGAATGGCCCGGGCAGTGCCACGAATACGAACCGTCATTGGCGTAATGCACCAGCGCGCGGAAGAACGGCGGCGACAGGCCATCCAGATACGACTTGGCTTCGCGGATGATATGGCGTGCGACGAACTCCGGCGTGTCCTCGAACATGTGAATGAAGCCATGCAGTTCACGCAGGATGTCGTTCGGGATGTGGCGCGAGGTGCGTGTTTCGCCGTACAGATAAATCGGGATGTCGGCGTTCTTGTGGCGGATTTCTTCGACGAAGGCGCGCAATGATTTGAGCGCGTGGTCGGTTTCCTCGAACGAGCCGGCGCCAAATTCCTCGTCGTCGATCGACAGGATGAAGGCCGAGGCGCGCGACTGTTGCTGCGCGAACTGCGACAGGTCGCCGTAGCTGGTCACGCCCAGCACTTCCATGCCTTCCTTTTCCATTGCATCGGCGAGCGCGCGAATGCCCAGGCCAGACGTATTTTCAGAGCGGAAGTCTTCGTCGATGATGACGATCGGGAAGCGGAATTTCATCCGATTGCGCGTGAAACCTCGGGGTTTAGCCCAGGGAGGCAGAGCGCGAAACGCAGCGCGTTTCTTGCTTTGGTGGCGTGCCTGTCACGTCCATTTTTGCCACCCGTGAATAACCATATCCGTCCGCACGCTGAATGATCTTGCAGTGCTTGTGCGATATGCCTTGTACGACGCATTGCTGTGTTTGGATGTTGAAGTTGCCAGTATTCCTGACTGCAACGCGCCCGGGGTACGTGCCGAGTTTGATTCCCTTGGTGACAATGGCAGTCGCCATGTCGCCGGTGCGAAATCCGTGCACCGACTTCTGACGCATCAGGTAACCGCGTGGGAAACCGTAGCCGTCCAGGCGGGTGCGTTGATAACTGCCACGCCCGGTGCATTTAATGGATATCGTCGGCCTGTCCCAGCCAACTACGGTGTCGACAGCACCAACGCACGCCGCGTCAAGCGCGTGCGTTTTTGGCATGGCCAGACGGCTGCGGTTATATTTCGTGAGGCCGCCGGATCCGGTTAACACCGGCAATCCGGTCGACTTCAGGGCATGGCACAGCGCCCAGCGCGTAGTGTTCACCGCCGCCGCGTCTAGCAAAGGCCGTTTTGATTGAGCTGTGATGCGCGCCAAGCGAGAAGGATCGCGCGTCAAGAATTCGTTGATGTCGCGTGCAGCCTTCTTGTTGTTGCAAGGCACGCAAGCTAGCGTCAAATTGGAAACGCGATCCGAACCTCCACGGGCTTTCGCGTGGACGTGGTCGATGTTTAGCGCAACATCCTTTGCATCGCAGTAGGCGCACTTGCGCGCCCACTTCTCCAAAAGATATTCGCGTACCTCGTAACCAAATAACGTTCCGTGTTGATACTCTACGCCCGAGATTTCCGGATACTCCATACGTTGCATGTCGAAACGCACCAACTCTTGGCTGATTGCCGTGACCGGTGCCCAGCGCCGGAATCGGGTCACCCACGTCATGGTTGTGTCGATGCGATGCTGAAGGCTCGGGGCAAGCCATCCACAGGTCTTGTTTCCCCGGTTTAGAAAACGCGGCTCCCGATAGCGCAAGTTACCGCGGCGGCGCCGGCGCATGTTTCGACGGGCCGTCAGGGCCTCGCTGATTTGTCGGCCACGATGCAGCAATTCGAACAGATTTAAGACGTGTGCCGTGACGACGACTTCGCCGGTCGCTGCGTCGAGTGCGACGCGCTCCCGAACGAGGGCGATACCCGTTGCCTTGCTGCCGGGGTCTAGCTTGAGTCGGATCGGCTGCAAGGTGCACCCGGCAACCCCTAAATCTACTATCCGAATGCAGAACGGAATCAGCCGGTGCACGCGCGCGCGGCCAGCTGCGAGCAGCTTGCGCGCCCGCTTCTCGCTACACGGCATCAATGGCCTTTGATTTCGGTCTACAACAAACACGGACATTACCTTCTCCAACATGCGCTTACGCGCCTTGTGACAGACACCTTGCGGTGTCGCTCCCTTCGACCATGTTGCAACGCAGCTTCGGCTCAGGAGCGGTAACCCGTAGTCTCCTTTGAACCTGATGGCAGACCGTTTCGTGCTTACCCAATCGCTTGTCTGCTTCTGCCACTTGCAGAGCCTGAGACTAAGGAAGCATCCCAAGGTGCGTCTTGTACTTCGTTGCAACGGTGCGTGGTACTTTCGCGTGGTCTGGTCAACCCAAGCTGTCGTGGCTTTCGCCTTTCAAGCTCCGTCCTTCAGGGCGGGGTAGTTGACGGACATCTCCAGGTGCCGGTTAGTATGAACGGCGTGTACAGTGCGTTTCAAACAGAAATACACTAGCCGAGAAAGCCGATTCTCTCAGAAAACTTGATGTGGGGGCGAAGTGTCGGATTTAAAAGTGCCACCAGGCCATTGCGCCCAGCACCAGACCGACGGTCGCAATCCCGTACGCCAGATATTGCATCCAGGTGCGGCGCGTGAGCAGCGTGATCGCCGCCAGCGAAATGGCAATCTGTTCAGCGGTAGTGGCCAGCGCCCAGCGGTGATGAAGGTGAATCTGCTCGTCGGACTGCTTGTCCCAGTCCAGCGAAGCCGCTTCCAGCTTTTCGGCGTCTTTCTTGATGTCTTCCTTTTCGGTCTTGTAGCGCGCCACCTCGGTGCGGTACTTCTCGACATCGACGCCCGGCAGCGACATCGCCAGTTCGGCCAGATTCTGCTTGTTGGACTTGGATTGGTAGTAGTTCCACTGATTGGACGCTTCAGTCTTCTTGATGGCGGCGTTGTTCTTGTAGAGTGCGGCGTTGTTTTGCGTGTCACCACCCTGATAGCCGAACAGCGCGCCGACGGTGGCCAAAATCGCCGTCATCACCGCGATACGGCCGGAAAAGGCGTCGGCGCCGCCATGCGCGGCATGTTCGACCGCGTGGTCATGCGGTCCGTGGACGTGAAATCCTTCTGACATGGCTATCCCTGTTTGCGTTGGTAAGTGACAAAGGAAAAATCAAGCTGCTGCGTGGTCGCGTGATGCTGCTCGCGCGCCGTTTCGGCCCACTGCTCGGCTTCGATGGCAGGAAAGAAGGCATCGCAATCGAAGCGTGCGGCGATCTCGGTGACGATCAGGCGCTGCGCCAGCGGCAGTGCAAGCCGGTAGAGTTCCGCGCCGCCGATAACAAAGACCGCGTCACCGTCGCACAGGTTCAATCCCGCCTGCAAGGACAGCGCCGTCTCGACGCCATCATGCCGCCAGTCCGGATTGCGGCTGACGACGATGTTGCGCCGGTTCGGCAGGGCCCGACCAATCGACTCGAAGGTCTTGCGGCCCATCAGGATCGGATGGCCGGTGGTGGTGCGCTTGAAATGCGCCAGGTCTTCCGGCAGCTTCCACGGCAACGTGTTGTTGATGCCGATGCCGCCCGCCGCGTCAGTGGCGACGATAAGAGTCAGGATGGTCATGGTGGATTCCGCGGGCCGCGCCGGGCAGTGTTGTGTACGGCGGATTATACCGATGGGAACCGGGCTCGCGGAAAGCGGTTGCGGGTCCGGTCGTATTGATGCGACATGGGCGTCGCCGCCGGCTTTTGTTTCCGTGCCGGCGATTCATTGGTGCTTGGGAGCGATTGATGGTAATTACGACACCAATCGACGATCACGCATTGCTACTCTTCGTTACTTTAAAAGTGTACCGTTCAAACGGAGAGGAGTCATTGTGAAATTCAAGTTATTGGCAATCTGTGCATTCAGCGTGCTGACGCTGGGCGCGTGTGGCGGTGGTGGCAGCGATGGCGGCAGCGGTTCTGCTTCCAGCACCGACACCACGTCCACCGACGCGGCGACCGGCACGCGGGTGGCTGGCGTAGTGGTTGCGAGCGACACCGGCCAGCCGCTCGGCGGCGTGCAGGTGCAACTGGCCGGCAAGACTGTCACCACGGCTGCCGACGGCAGCTTCAGCCACGATGGACTAGCGGCCGCCGATCGCGTGGTGGTGCGGTTTGCGCGTGATGGCTATGCCGATGCATTCGCCACCACTGGCGTGATTGCCGGCGCCAGCAGCAACGTGACGGCCCGCATGACGCCGGTCGCAGCCACCGCCACGTTCGACAACGCCGCTGGCGCGACCGTCAGCGACACTGCCAGCGCCGCGCGCGTCACGCTGGCGCCTTCCAGCCTGGTCAACGCCACCACCGGCGCAGCACCGCAAGGCGCCGTCACCGCAACCATCGCGCCGATCAACCCTGCCACCAATCCGGCCAACATGCCCGGTACTTACACCAGCAGCAGCGGCGACCCGATCGAAAGCTTTGGCGCGCTATCGGTGCAACTGCGCGACAACGCCGGTAACCGGCTTAATTTGGCCGCCGGCAGCAAAGCTACGATCCGCATTCCGCTGGGCAGTCGGTCGACTGTGCCGCCGCAGACCACTCCGCTGTACTACTTCAATGAAAGCACCGGGTTGTGGGTCGAGGAGGGCAGTGCGACGCTGGCGGGGGTTGCACCGGATCAGTATTACGAGGGGAGTGTGGGGCATTTTTCGACGTGGAATGCGGACCAGAAGTTGGACTCGGTATTTGTGAATGGGTGTTTGGTTGACGCTGGCGGCAAGGCGGTTGGTGGTGTTGCGGTCGTTTCCGAGGGCGTGGATTATTCGGGCTTTGCCCAAGTGGTCTCCGATGCACAGGGTAAGTTTCGGTTGGCCGTGCGGAAGAACGCGCGGGCCAAGATTGAAGTCATTGATCCTGGTAGTTCCAACGCTGTGCTGGCAGGTCCGGCGTCAAGCGATATCACCTTGCCGACCTGTTTAGTGTTTGATCCCGCTCCCTCTCTTGTAAAACCGGTATTTCTCCTGCAGCCGCGTTCGATGAGCGCGCCCGCCGATACCCCCGTACTCTTTTCCACCTGGGTTGCGGGCAAAGGCCCATTCACCTATCAGTGATTGCGTAACGGGCAGCCGATAGCTGGAGCTACGCAAGCCACCTATTTGCTCCGGGCCGCAACGGCTGGCGGCGATCAAGCGCAGTTCTCGGTAAAAGTGAGCAATGCGGCAGGAAGTGTCACCAGCGATATTGCGACGCTGACTGTGACCGCCGCACTCGACGTAAAAGGACTGGAAGATTTGATCTCGGGGATATTCATGTTCGATAATCTGTTCGACATGGGATATGCGCCAATCAAGTATTTCGTCGCGGGTACAAGACCGAATTTCGTCTGGAGCAATCCCGCCAGTGCGTGTCTCGCCGGTAGCGCTATCGGCACCCTGAATGGCCAGGCGATTCCGGTTGGCTCCACCCCGCTGCTCGGTAATGCCAACTTGACCGGTACGTTTATCAACTGCCGCACCAGTTCCGGTGATTCGCTGACCGGGAGTGCCAATCTGAACTACAGTGCCAGCATTCAGACAGAACAGGACATTTTCAGCGGAATCAGCCAGATAAACAATTTCCGTACTTCAATCGGGTTGGACGGACCATCGCCAAGCGATCTGACAGGTAACGGTGCCGTGGCACTCCTATCAACGACCAAGTATTCCGCGAGCAAATCAATCGGCAGCTACGTCATCACACCAAGCGCTGGCTCGACGCTACGCAACAACCTGACCGGTAAAACTGCGCAGTTCGTGTCCGGCAGCTCGGCCTACAACGATGTGTCAACGCTCGATGGCAGGGTTACTGAGCAGACCGTCGAGCAACGCGACATGACTTTCTTGTCCGATGGCGCAACCTACACGTCGTCTGGTAGCTATACCACCCTCCTGTCACAGACAGATGCGACAAGCTGGTCCGGCCAGATTAGCCTGTCACGCAATGGCTTCCAGATCGGACGGATTTTCGGAACATCATCTGGGTTGTACTACGAGGTGAACGGCGTGGTGCATCAATGGAGTGCCGTTCAGCCGCAGGCTAGCTCTCGTGGGCAGCCGCGTTCGGTGAGGTAATGTAGTTATAGAGATTGCCACGCAGCGAGGCCGCGAACAGCGGCCTCGTTTTTTTTGGGTGGCCTTACACCGCCACTGGCGCCTTGATATGCGCATCCGGCGCATACCCAACAATCTCGAAATCATCAAACCGGTAATCGAAAATCGACTCCGGCGTGCGCTTGATCTCCAGCTGTGGCAGGGCATGCGGCGTGCGTGCCAATTGCTGCTGCACCTGCTCCATGTGATTCGCATACAAATGGCAATCGCCACCGGTCCAGACAAAGTCGCCCACTTCGAGGCCGGCCTGCTGCGCCATCATGTGCGTGAGCAGCGCATACGACGCGATGTTGAAGGGCACACCCAGGAAGATGTCGGCGCTGCGCTGGTACAACTGGCACGACAGCTTGCCATCGGCGACATAGAACTGGAACAGCGCATGGCATGGCGGCAGTTTCATGTTCGGGATGTCCGCCACATTCCAGGCTGACACGATCATGCGGCGCGAATCCGGGTTGTGCTTGATCTGCTCCAGCACTTGTGCGATCTGGTCGATGTGCTCGCCGTTCGGGGTTGGCCACGAACGCCATTGATAACCATAGATCGGGCCGAGATTGCCCTCGGCATCGGCCCAATCGTCCCAAATCGAGACACCGTTTTCCTTCAGATACCGGATGTTGGTCGCGCCCTCCAAAAACCAGATCAATTCATGAATGATCGACTTCAAATGGAGTTTTTTGGTCGTCACCAGCGGAAAACCGTCCTGCAGATTGAAGCGCATCTGGTAACCGAACACCGAACGCGTACCGGTCCCGGTGCGGTCGGTCTTGATGCTGCCGTGGTCGGCAACGTGACGCATGAATTCGAGGTATTGGCGCATGGCGGGGATCAGTAAAAAGGATGCGTGATTGTAACCCTGCTTATCCGTGCACCCCAAACTGCAGCGCCGCCAGACTCGCATACAAGCCGTTCTTCGCCACCAGTTCGGCATGGGTGCCGATCTCGACGATCTGGCCATGCTCCATCACCACGATGCGGTCGACCCGCTTGACGGTGGCCAGGCGATGCGCGATGACCAGCGTAGTGCGACCCACCATCGCCGCTTCCAGTGCACTTTGCACCAACCGTTCGGATTCGGCGTCGAGCGCGCTGGTCGCTTCATCGAGCAACAGCAGCGGCGGGTTTTTCAGCAGCGCACGGGCAATCGCGATGCGCTGCCGCTGGCCACCGGACAGGCGCACGCCGCGTTCGCCGAGGAACGATTGGTAGCCTTCCGGCAGGCGCTCGATGAACTCGTGCGCGGCAGCCAGCCTGGCGGCCTCGATCACTTCCGCGTCAGTAGCGCCGGCGCGGCCATAGCGGATGTTTTCCATCGCGTTGGCGGAGAAGATCACGGTGTCCTGCGGCACTATGCCAATGGCATTGCGCAAGACGTGCAAATCGAGTTCGGTGATGTCAACGCCGTCGAGCAGGATCTGCCCCTGTTGCGGATCGTAGAGGCGCAACAGCATCTGGAACAACGTGGTTTTGCCAGCGCCCGACGGTCCCACCACGGCGACCGTTTCACCGGCGCGAATATTCAGGGACAGCTGCGACAGCGCGGGCGAGAGTGGCCGTGACGGGTAATGGAATACCAGATTTTTCAGCTCCAGCGTCGCGCCGTTTTGTGCTTGCTGCGGTAACGCTTTTGGCACCGCCGGGGACTGGATCGGCGACTCTTCGGCCAATAATTCCAGCAGCCGCTCGGTGGCACCGGCGGCGCGCTGCGCCTCGCCCAGCACTTCCGATAACGCGCCGATCGAGCCGGCCACAATCGCCGCATACAAAATGAACTGGCCAAGCTCGCCGCCCGTCATGGTTCCCTTGATCACCGCATGCGCACCGAGCCACAGCACGAACACGATCGCGCCGAACACCAGCACGATGGCGATCATGGTCAGTAACGAGCGCGCGCGGATGCGCCGCATGGCGGTGCCGAAGGCGCTTTCGATCATGCTGGTGAAGCGGTTCGATTCGATTTTTTCGTGGGTAAACGCCTGCACTGTGGGCATGGCATTGAGAATCTCGCTGGCCATCGCGGAGGCGTCGGCAATCCGGTCCTGCGAATCACGCGACAGTTTGCGCACGCGACGGCCAAAGAAGACGATCGGCAGCACCACCACCAGCAGCGCCAACAGAATGATCGCCGATAACTTCACGCTGGTGATGAACAGCATCACCATGCCGCCGCCAAACAGCAGCACATTGCGCAACGCCATCGAGATGCTGGTGCCAACCACCGATTGGATCAGCGTCGTGTCGGTGGTCAGGCGCGACAGCACTTCACCGCTCTGGGTGGTTTCAAAGAACTGCGGGCTTTGCGTGACGACATGCGCGTACACCGCGCTGCGGATGTCGGCAGTCACGCGCTCGCCCAGCCACGAGACCATGTAGAAGCGTGCCGCAGTGGCGATCGCCAGCACGGTGGCGACACCGAACAGGGCCAGGAAATACAGGTCGATATGCGCGGCGCTCTTGATGCCGTTGCCGCCGAAGCCGAGGTCGATCATCTGCTTGAACGCATACGGCACGGCCAGCGTCGCGCAGGCGGCGACGATCAGGGCAATGCCGGCGAGCAGAAACTGGCGGCCATACGGCTTGAGGAACGGCAGCAGCTCGGCGAGAGTGGAAAGGCTGGCTTTTTGGGCGGATTCGGTCGGTGTGGTCATAGTTTGATGGGTTTGAGATAGCCGGTCATTTCAAGGTAGCCGCGGCCCATTGGCTTTCCTTCACGCAGGATAGTCACGCCGCCCTCCCAGTACACGGAACCGGTGGACTGGCGGGAATCTAGTTCCTGATCATCCTGCAGGGGAATCAGTTGCCAGCTGGTGGTGCCAGTGGTAATCGTGGTCGCCACCGGGTACGACGCGTTGGTGCGCGGCGAACGCCAGTGACGTTGTGGCGCGAAGTGTACCTGCTCCGGCGCGAACTGCGTGAGCTGTCCGCTGCGAGAACGCAACGCGGCATGGGCCCACAGCCGGGTGCCGTCGATGCTGCGGATCTGAAATGCCATCAGGGCGCTGCCGTCGTCGAGGTTGGCGCCGAGCCAGTCCCAGCCACTGGCGCTGGCGTCAAGGACGCTGGTCGACCATTCGTGATCGAGCCATGCAGTGCCGGTCACCGTCACCGGCTTGCCGGCGCGTGTGACGGTGCCACGCACCTGCAATTGCGGCTGGCTGTAGTAGTGGCTCGCTTGCGACGGGTTCGGTCCCTTGCGCGAGTAGCCATCGACACCCTGCAGCATGGTCGGCTGGGTCGGCGTCAGTTGCAATTGCAGTGCGAATTCGCGACTCGCGAGGCGCGCCTGATAACTGCCGTCGGGCTGGCGCAGCAGGACCCAGTCATTGAGCTTGACGTCGGTATTGCCAGGCCTGGCATAGGCCAGACCGAAGCCGGCGCGCGCGCTGCGCTGGTCATGCAGCAGGCGGCCGACGGCAGGGTCCGACAGCGCCGCATGCGCGATGATCAGCTGGCCGGGTGCGAAGGCGCTCGGATTGGCGCGGTCATGCCCGGTGGCGGAACGAAAGAACGTGATCTGAAACCCGAGCGGTCGATGGTCCGGCGTGTCGAGCCAGCCGGTGGCGTACCACCACTCGGTGCGATACGACGGATGGGCGCCGAAATCCTGCGGAAATTCCAGCGTGGTGCCGGGATTGACCGACTCGAAAGTGGGCGCAGCCGCATTCAGCGCGCTGCACCACGCCAGCAGCAATCCGGCCAGCAGCTTCATCACCAGTCCTCCCGCACGGCACGCACGGCGTCGCCGGCGACTGCCCGCGAACCCGAGGCCACGGCGGTGGCGGCGGACGACACCAGCATCAGGACGGCAACCGAGCCGAGCAAACCCCATGGCATGTGCAATTGCATACTCCAGTGAAAAGACTGTGGATTGACCACGAAAATCAGCACCATGCTGATGATCCAGCCGAGGGCGAAACCGACCAGAATGCCCAGCCCGGTCAACAGCGCGCCCTCGGCGCCGAGCACCTGCAGCACCTGGCGACGCGTGATCCCGACATGCCGCAGCATGCCGAATTCCTTGGCGCGCGCCAGCGTTTGCGCGGAAAAGGTCGCGGCCACGCCGAACAGCCCGATCACGATGGCGACGATTTCGAGCAGATAGGTGACGGCAAAGCTGCGGTCGAATATCTTCAGGCTGAGCGCACGGATCTCGCCGGGATCGGCGAATTCGACCGCCGCGCCGAACGGCAAGGCCCGCACTGCCTTGATGACCGCAGCGGTGCTGGTGCCAGGCGCGAAAAACAGCGCCGTATCGTTGATGTCGAGATCGCCGGTCAGCTGCTGGTAGTCGGCCAGCCGGATTTGCACCGCGCCCGATTGACGCGCGTAATCGCGCCAGACCCCGGCCACGGTAAAGGTCGGCGTGGCCGCGGCCAGCGGCAACGCAATTTGCTGGCCGACGCGGTAGCCGTACAGATCGACCATCGCTTCCGAGATCCAGACCGGTCGTGCCAGCGTGCTGGCATCGATGACATCCTCGGTCAGCGGCAACGTGCGTCCCGGCGCGGCGGCATCGATGGGCCGCGCCAGCAGCATCACTGGCGGTCGGGCTGGCGTGAGCAGCAACGTTTGCGCGCGCAGGAATTCGGCGCGGCGTACACCGGGCAGCGCGCGCAACTGGCGCTGCTCGGCCGGTTTGATCGCGCCGGTATCGCCACTGGCTGCGGACCGCACATACAGGTCGGCTGACAACAATTGCGCCAGCCAGTCATCGACCGAGACCCGGAAGCTAGACACCATGATCGCCATCGCCACCATCAGACTGAAACTCGACAGCACGCCGCCGAGTGCAATCGCGGCCTGGTTGGGCGCATTCGCCAGCCGCGCCAGCGCCAGCATGCTGACGAGGCGGTGTCGGCCACGGCGCAGCAACGCGGAAAACACCAGCGCGGAAAAACGCGGCATCAACGCGATGCCGCCAACCAGCATCAGCGCCACCGCCAGATAACCGAACACCGGCAGCTCGAACAACGGCGGCAGCTGCGTCAGGCCAGCGGCCAGCAACAGGCAGAGTAACGCCGGCCACGGTGTCGCCAGTCGTGCCATGGCGACGTCCTCGCTGCCCGCTTTCAGCGCCGGCGCCGGCTGCGCGTGCGCGGCTTCCAGCGCCGGTGTCAGGCTGCCCAGCAGCGCGATGCCGGTGCCGAGCGAAAAGAACACCAGCGCTGCCAGCGGATTGAATTGCACGCTCGGCTGGATGCCCGGAAAGTAGCCGCCGCCCAGGTCGCCGCCAAACAGGCGCAGCGCGACAGCCGCCATCGCATAGCCGACCGCCAGCCCGAGCAGCGAGCCGGTCGCGCCGAGTGCGCCGCCTTCCAGCAGAATCTGCTGCAACAGGCCGGCCCGCGTCACGCCGATCACACGCAGCAAGGCAAATTGCGAACGACGGCGCAACACCGACAGCGCCTGCGTGGAAAACACCAGAAAGGCGCCGGTGAACAAGGCCACCAGCGCCAGTACATTCAAATTGACCCGGTAGGCGCGCGACATGTTGGCGCTGCGGGCTTCCTGATCGGCGCTTTCAGTGATCAGCAGGCGCGTGCCGAATTCGGCCTGCAGCCGGGTGCGAAAGGCGGCGCGCGTGATGCCGTCGGCCAGCTTCAGGTCGATCCGCGAGAGTTTGCCGAGCCGGTCGAAGCGCCACTGGGCGGTGGCGATATCCATCTCCGCGATGCGCTGGCCCGGCCGCGCCCGCACGATGCCGCCGGCCACGCGCAGCCTGACTGGCGCAGTGCCGTTCTGCAGCTTGAGCAGGTCGCCCGGCTTGACCTGCAACCATTGCTGCGCTGCCGGCGACAGGAAAATGGCATCGTCGGCCAGCGTGTCGAACGGCTTGTCGCTGGCAGGCACGCCGAGCAGGTCCGGCGCCAGCGCGGTCGCGTGAAACACGTCGATGCCGAGGATCTTCAATGCGCCGCGCTGGCCCGGCACGGTCGCGTCGATTTCCAGCACCGGATTGGCCAGCGTGACGCCGTCGTGTTGCGCCAGGCGCGGATAGTCCGCTTCGTCGAACAAGGCCTGCGCGCCGCGCACTTGCAGGTCGGATTGGCCGGTCAGGCTCTTGGCGGCGGCGGTAAATTCATTGAATGCAGCGCCATTGATCAGGTCGATCGCGAAACCGAGCGACACGCCCAGCGCGATCGCCGCAATCGCCGCCAGCGCGCGCAGCGGATGCATGCGCCATTCGCCCAGCAGCAACCAGCGCATCAGCGAGCGCTTCATGCGGCTTGCTGCAAGGGCTGCAAGCCGGCCCGCGTGAGGATCAGGATCCGGTCGGCGGTGGCGGCAGCGGCCAGCGAATGCGTGACCATGATGGCCGACGCGCCATTGGCCTTGATCTCGGCGCGCAGCAGGCGCAGTACATCCTGGGCGGTATCGGGGTCGAGATTGCCGGTCGGCTCATCGGCCAGCACCAGCTTGGGCCGGTGCACCAGCGCGCGGGCAATCGCCACACGCTGCAATTCCCCGCCCGACAACTGGCGCGGAAAATCATTGCCGCGGCCGTGCAGGCCGACCGCATCGAGCATTTCAATGGCGCGCCCCATGTCCGCGCCATTGAGCAGCAACGGCAGGCCGACATTCTGCGCCAGCGTCAAATGCGGCAACACATGGAACGCCTGGAAAATGAATCCGAGCTTTTCGCGCCGCAAGCGGGTCGCCGCATCGTCGCTCAGCTGCGACATGGTCACTCCGTCGATCTGCACGGTGCCGCTGTCGGGCGTGTCCAGACCGGCGATAAGATTGAGCAATGTCGACTTGCCGACGCCGGATTCGCCCATGATGGCAATGTATTCGCCAGCGCCGAGCACGAAATCCAGATGCGCCAGCACCACGCGCTGGCCACCATAAGTTTTTTGCAGTGCATGACAGGCAAGTGCAGGGGGCGACGCTGTTTCCATTGACGATTCCAGAGGCGGTTTTCACGGTGCGCGATGATGCAGCGCGGGCTTGTCGATTAGGCTAAACTTTGCATTTTAGTGCGTATTGCTGCGGCGGGCAGAACACGCCACGGGTTCGCGCAGAGCAACCTTCCTCTCCTTGTTACCGAAAGATCATCATGGACCGTCGCGTTTTCCTGAAAACATCTGCAATCGCTTCCGCGGCATCGCTGGCTCCGTTCGGTGCATTCGCGTGGGCCGCCGATGACGGCTGGCGCACGTTTGAGATCGTGACCCGCGCCGAACTGCCCGTCGCCGGGCCGGCGGGCGTCTGGTTGCCGGTGCCTACCGTCAATACCGATTACCAGAAGGTACTTGAGACCACGTTCAAATCGGATGGCAAGGCGCAATTGATGCAGGACCCCAAGTACGGCGCCGGCATTCTGGTGGCCGAATTCAGCGGCGCCGAGAAGCCGGTGGTCGAAGTCACGACCCGCTTCATGACGCGCGATCGCGCTGTCGATCTGAGCGCCGCGCCAAGCGGCCCGACCCAGCTCGATGCCGCCGAACGCAAGCGCGCGCTGGGCGCCACCGACCTGTTGCCGACCGATGGCATCGTGCTGCAAACGGCGCAGGAAGTCACCAAGGGCGCCAAGACCGACCTCGACAAGGCGCGTGCAATTTACGAGTGGATCGTCGACAACACCTACCGCGATGCCAAGGTGCGCGGCTGTGGCGTGGGCGATATCAAATCCATGCTTGAGTCCAAAAATCTCGGCGGCAAATGCGGCGACCTCAATGCCCTGTTCGTCGGCATGGCGCGTTCGGTTGGGATTCCGGCACGCGACGTGTATGGCATCCGCGTGGCGGATTCGAAGCTCGGCTACAAGTCGCTCGGCAAGTCCGGCGACATCACCAAGGCGCAACACTGCCGTGCCGAATTCTTCCTGGCCGGCTATGGCTGGGTGCCGGTCGATCCGGCCGATGTGCGCAAGGTCGTGCTGGAAGAGGGCGGTGGCTTGCCGCTGACCGATGACAAGGTGGTGGCGGCCCGCAAGCGGTTGTTCGGTTCGTGGGAAATGAACTGGCTGGCCTACAATTATGCGGCCGACGTGCAACTGCCGGGCGACACCAAGGGCAAGATCGGTTTCTTCATGTACCCGAACGCAACCGTCACCGAGGCCGGCAAGGCAGTGCGTGTCGACAGCCTCGATCCGGATAACTTCAAGTACAAGATCACCGTGCGGGAAATCACCAGTTGATGCGCCCGATGCGCGCGCCGCTGCTGCTGGTTCTATTTCTGATGACCAATGGGGCGGCGCATGCGCAGGCCAGCTGGACCGCGTTTTCCAGCAGCGGCGGGCAGGCGCCCATGCCGTTGCTGCTGGATGACCTTGACGGCAAGGCGGTCGATCTGGCCAGCCTGAAAGGACAGGTGGTGCTGATCAATTTCTGGGCCACCTGGTGCGATGGTTGTCGCGCCGAAATCCCGGCGTTCAATCGCCTGCAGCAAAAATTTGGCGCGCGCAAATTGCAGATCGTCGGCGTCAATGTCGCCGAAGGCAAGCCGCGCATTGCCGATTTCATGCAACGTATTCCAATCCAGTTCAAGGTCCTGCGCGATCCCGACATGGTCGTGCTCAAGGCCTGGCAGGTGAACGTGATGCCGACCACGTTTCTGCTCGACCGCAACGGCATGCTGCGCTATCAACTGGTCGGCGAGGCCGACTGGGACGATCCGAAAATCCAGGCCCCTGCGCTTGAACTCCTGAAGTGAAAGGCATCCAATTGGCCCAATTCATCCAGCGCTCGCACGAAGACAAGTCTGGCATTCGTGATGAACTCATCAGTGGTCTGCTTGCGACGCAGGCGACCACTTCGCCCAAATATCTGTACGACGCGCTCGGCTCGAAACTGTTCGAGGCGATCTGCGAACTGCCCGAATACTATCCAACCCGCACCGAGACCGCGATCTTCGACGCCCATGCCGACGAGATCACCGCGTCGGTCGGCAGCGGCCGCACTATGATCGATCTGGGCGCGGGCAACTGCGCCAAGGCGGCGCGCCTGTTTCCGGTGATTCAGCCGGCGCATTACGTGCCGGTCGATATCTCGGTGGATTTCCTGCGCGACTCGGTGGAGACGTTGCAACAGCGTTTTCCAGCCATGGAAATTACCGCGCTCGGCGTCGATTTCTCGCGACCGTTCGCCTTGCCGGAGAATGTCCAGCCGCAGCAGCGCCTGTTCTTTTATCCCGGTTCCTCGATCGGCAATTTCACGCCGGCCGAAGCGCGTGCGTTCCTGCGCGGATTGGCGGCATCGTGCGGCGCCGATGGCGGCTTGCTGATCAGCGTCGATCTGGTCAAGGCCAGTGACGTGCTTGACGCTGCCTACGATGATGCGCTCGGCGTCACCGCAGCCTTCAACCTGAATCTGCTCAATCACATCAACCGTGAACTGGATGCCGACTTCGATATCCGGCAGTGGCGTCACGTCGGCTTTTTCAACCCGGCGCTGAGTCGCGTCGAAATGCATCTGGAAGCGCGCACGGCGCTGACCGTCAAATGGCGCGGCGGCAAGCGCGACTTTACGGCCGGCGAGCGCATCCATACCGAAAGCAGCTACAAATACACCCAGCCACAATTCGTGGCGCTGCTCGAAGAGTCCGGCTTTACCGGCGTGCGGGTCTGGACCGATCCGCGTGGCTGGTTCATGGTGTGCCATGCGCGCGGCCAGCGCAAAGGAGACTGACGATGAATGCGCCCGTCGAACCCGGCCTGATGCAGGCCACCGAGGTGTTGCAGCGCTTCCGGACCGTTCGTGCACGCAGTCTGGCGCTGGCCGCGCCGCTGTCGCCGGAAGACGCCTGCGTGCAATCGATGCCCGACGCCAGTCCGATCAAATGGCACCTGGCGCATACCAGCTGGTTCTTCGAGACCTTCATCCTGGAAGCGCGGGAAGCCGGTTTCCAGCCGCATCATCCGGCCTTCCGGGTGCTGTTCAATTCGTACTACAACGGCATTGGCGAAAAACACGCGCGTGCCAACCGCGGCTTGATCACGCGCCCGGCGCTTGACGAAATCCTCGCCTACCGCCACGCCATCGATCGCCGCATTGCCGACTTGCTGGCGGCGCCGTCGCCGCACCTGATCGCACTGATCACGCTCGGCCTGCAGCACGAACAGCAGCACCAGGAGCTGATGCTGACAGATCTCAAGCATCTGCTGTCGATGAATCCGCTGCAACCGGCGTATGCCGCCGACGCCATTGCGCCACCGGTCAATCCGGCGCCATCGCGCTGGCAGCAGTTCGATGCCGCGCTCACCGAAATCGGTTACGACGGCGCCGGCTTCTGCTTTGACAACGAGCTGCCGCGCCACCGCCAGTTTGTCGAAGCGTTTGCGCTGGCGTCGACGCTGGTGACCAATGGCGAGTATCTGGAATTCATCACGGCAGGTGGCTACCAGGATGCGGCGTTGTGGCTGTCCGAAGGATGGGACTGGATCAAGCGCGAAGCACTGAGCTGTCCGCTGTACTGGCGCGATAACGCCGGCTGGCAGGAATTCACCTTGCGCGGCGTGCAGGCGCTGGATCTGCAGGCGCCGGTAGCGCACCTGTCCTATTTTGAAGCCGATGCCTATGCGCGCTGGGCCGGTGCGCGACTGCCGACCGAAGCGGAGTGGGAACATGCGGCGCAGTCGGCCGACTTCGCCGACCTGTTCGGCGCCTGCTGGCAATGGACCAGCAGCAGCTACACGCCATATCCCGGCTTTGCCACGGCCGACGGTGCGCTGGGCGAATACAACGGCAAGTTCATGGTCAATCAATACGTATTGCGCGGCGGCTCCTGCGCCACACCGGACGGACATGCCCGCACCAGTTACCGCAATTTTTTCCCTGCAACCGCGCGCTGGCAATTCAGCGGGCTTCGACTGGCCAGATCCTGATGCGACAACTGCACTACTTTCCCGGCAACGCCAACCTCGCGCCGCACATGCTGCTCGAAGAAATCGGCCTGCCCTACGAACTGCTGCTGGTCGACCGCGACAACAATGCGCATCGCAGCGCCGCGTATCGCCAGCTCAATCCGAATGGCCTGATCCCGGTGTTGATCGATGGCGACCTGGTGCTGTATGAAAGCGCCGCGATCTGCCTGCATCTGGCCGACTGCCATCCCGAAGCCGCGCTCGCGCCGGTGGTGGGCACGCAGGCCCGTGCGCATTTTTACAAGTGGCTGATCCACCTGACCAACACCGTTCAGCCGGAAATGATCACGTACTTTTATCCCGAACGGATGGCCGACGATGGTGCCGCGATTGCCCAGGTCAAGGCCCACGCCGAAGCCCGGCTGGCGCAGATGTTTGATCTGATCGAGGACGCGCTTGCCAGCGGCGGGCCGTACCTGCTCGGCGCGCAGTATTCGGCGGTGGACCCGTACCTGTTTATGCTGGCGCGCTGGAGCCGGATGATGGCGCGACCGGCACGCGGACGCCCGCATCTTGGACGCTATCTCGACATGCTGGCGCAGCGGCCGGCGATTGCGCGGGCGTTTGCGGGCGAAGGGATTGCGGCGCCATATTGTTAGGTGCCGCGGCGGGTGGTCGAAACCCGCATGAACTTTCCTTGTATTAAAATCCGACACCAAGCCCGACATCCCGCGGGCACCAGGGAGAAATGATGTTCAATCATGTGATGGTGGGTTCGAATGACATCGAACGGTCGAAACGCTTCTACGATGCCGTGCTCGGAACACTCGGCGCCGGCGAGCCGATGCGTAACAAGGCGAGTTCGGGTCACACCCGACTCTTTTACCGGCACGATGGCAGCACCTTTGGCATCAGCGAACCGATCAATGGCGACGCAGCGACATGCGCGAACGGCGGCACCATTGCCTTCAAGTGCAACTCGGCCGAGCAAGTGCAAGCATTCCACGACACGGCGCTCGCGCATGGCGGGCAATCCTGTGAAGATCCACCGGGCCTGCGTGAGGGCGGCATGGGCGCATTGCACCTTGCCTATGTGCGCGATCCGGATGGCAACAAGCTCTGTGCGATCTACCGTGTCAAGTAACCGCGTTGCCGCACTCTCGGGTGAAGACATTGGCCGCATCATTCAGATGGCCTGGGAAGACCGCACCGCTTTCGACACTATCACCACCCAGTTCGGGGTCTCGGAAGCAGAGGTCATCCAGTTGATGCGCAAGGGCATGCAGCGATCCAGTTTTGAACTCTGGCGTCGCCGTGTCAGCGGTCGCAAGACCAAGCATCTGGCGTTGCGGCAGGACGGCATCGTCCGTTTCAAGTCGAGCGATCAGAAGGGGTACTGACGCCTTCCTGTACGGTCGGCGGGAAATGCTGTCATCGCGCCCGGTCACCTGCAGGTGTCAACAGACGAACATCAAAACACCCCTGATTCTCGGAAAGCAGGGGTGTTTTTTTGTGTGGAACGGTCACAGCGAGCTGCAACCCGTTCCTGCCACGGCATCGCCGCCGCAAATCAGGCCGCGTTCTGACGCCGGCGCAGCACAACACCCACGCCCAGCAAGCCTGCCAGGAACATCATGCTGGTGGACGGCTCAGGCACTGCAGCAGTGATCGCGGTGTATTGCAGGCTCAGGAAACCGCTGCCGCCGAAAGGCAGTTGCCAGCCGTTGCCGGGGATGGTGCTGAAGTAGCCGTTGCCAATGCCGAAGCCGGACGCATCTGCCGTGGTCTGGGTGCGCGAGAACTGAATGCCGGTCACGGTGGGGTCAGAGCTGGTCAGGTAGGCAATGTACTTGGTATTGGCGTTCAGGTTCAGGCCCAGGTTGTCAAACGCAACGGTGGTGAAGCCGCCGGTCGAGTTATAGGTCTCGACGCCCGAGCCGGACGTCGTCAGCAACGCCGGGCCGACCAGATTGGTGGCCTGGTTCTTGGCGTTCGTGCCAGGGTTCCATTGCGCCACGTTCAGCTGCAGCGAAGCCGTGGTGTTGCCGAGCGCGTAGAAGCTGAACGACGACAGCAAGCCAGCCGTTGTCAGCGAGAACACTTCGCCAACCTTGGGCGAGTCGCTGCTCGGGTTGGCACCGTTACCGAAGGACGCAAACGGCAAGCCGTTGTTCGCGCCGCCCGGCACGTTGGTGTAAGTAGTGGCCGAGGCACTGCCGGCAAGCACCAGCAGAATGCCGGCGAGTACTGTGAGTTGAAGCGCTGATTTGGTCATGGGTCTCATCCTGTGGGTGAATGGGTAAAACAGTTTTTTTTGAACCTCGCGGTCAAATCATGTCGGACGCGAATTGCCTGTGGCGTCTGTCGCATGGCGGTGCTGGCTTGAACAGAGGTTGTACAGTCACGTGTGAAGTTCATCGCCGGCCCACCGACATGGGTCGTTGTCGGCGGCCGGGTGACTCTTAATAAAAAACCATCTGTTGCGATAAATATACCTGTTGAATTTCAATCGGTGTGTGAAACAAAATCGGCGCGATAGTCCGAACGGACCCCTCTGGCAGCGCGCACGCAACGGAACGGACAGGCGCTGAACGACACTCATCGGGGCAAACTGGCGTCGATTGCGGCGCTGTCGATCAGTCCTACCCGAGAACATTTCGCACTGCGTATGTGGGATATCACCAACATCAACCGAACCGTCAACATCTGGTCCAGCTCGACCCCGGGTCCCAATCCGTCGCGCAGCGTCACGGTCGCGCAGTCGGTGGTCGCGCAAGCGCCCCGTGCCCAGCACCAAGGCCCGCTTCGCCATCACGCTGGCAGCATCGAGGCGGACCTGCGCGAGGCGCTCAGCGCCCGCAGTGCCGAACGGCTGTCGCTCGGAGAGATGCTGGAGGAGCACGCCAGCCTGCATGCACAGTTCTGCGCGCCGGCATCGCGTGCCGAGCGTCGCGCCCCGGATTCGGTGGCCGGGATCGTTCAAATGCATTTGCGCTCACTGGAGCGAAAGATCGACGACGAACTGCGCGCGCTCGAGGAAGCGCAGCAACGGGAGCCAGGCGGGAGTGCCGCGCCGGATCTGCTCGACGCCGCTGCCGCACCGCGCGATTGCGACGCGCCGACGGCAATCAACGACATCCACGAACTCGACGCGGGAACGCTGTCGGCAACCCGCCTGCAACAACGGCTGGAACTGTCGCATGCACAAAAAGGCCTGTCCGGCGAGGGTGAGAATTGCGCCTGGCGCGCGGCGTGGCCGATGGTGCTGCTGCAAATGCAACCCGCGGCACTGGAGCGCGCCATCGTCGCGCAACTGGGTGACGATTACCTGCCGCAGGCCGCGCACCTTGCCGAGGTCTGCGCCGTCGTACAACAGCGCGACGGCTGCCGTGCGCTCTTCACACGCGAGGATGGTTATGCCTTCATGCCCGATAACAGTCGGCTGCAGCTGCCCGGCTTGTCGGCCGAGGAGGGCGAGGATTTGCTGCAGGAACTGAGTTGTGCGCTGCTAGTCAAGGGCGGCCTGTCGGATGCGGATGCGGTCGATCTTGTGTACGGCGAGGGGCGTGCCTCCGCCCACGAGCTGCTGTGCATTCCCCGGCAACTCGGCGCCGCCGGGGCGGTGCTGGAGCTGCCGCGTGATGCGACCGGCGAAATCGGCGAGGACGCCAACCTCGTGTATTTCTGTGCGCAAGCTGGCGACGTCGTGCCCGACACGGAGTCCGCCGAGTCGCCTGAGCAACGCGCCGACGCGTTGCACGCGCGCCTGCGCGACGTCCCGGTTGCGTTGATCCAGGGTGAGCATTTCGCGCTGCTCCTGCCGAACCACGGTGTGCCGCAACCATTGCCGGACGAGCCGTTCGCCGATTAACCGGTGCGCAATTTGCGCCACAACGTAGTGCGACTGATGCCCAGATGTTCCGCCGCCGCCGCCCGATTGCCGCCGAAGCGCGCCAGCACGTCGGAAAGTGATTCGGCCGCTGCCGGCCGCGCCGGTTGCACTGGAGCGCCGGCCTGCCGCAACTCCGGCGCGACCGCCAGCAACAGCGCCGGCGACAACGCCTGCAGCGGCTCGGCCGCCAGAAACAACGCGATGCGTTCCATCATGTTGCGCAGTTCGCGCACATTGCCGGGCCAGCGATAGCCGGCCAGCAAGGCGCCGCAGGCAGCGACCTCGGCCTGCAGATTCGGATGCGGACGCACGCCCACCGCTGCCAGCGCATTTTTCAGGCACCACAGCGCCAGCGTGACCTGATCCTCGGGGCGCTCGCGCAACGGCGGCAAGGTCAGGCGCAGCACGCCGAGGCGGTAGAACAGATCGGGCCGGAAGCGGCCGTCACGCATGCGCGTGTCGAGGTCGCAGTGGGTCGCGCTGACAATGCGCACATCGACCGGAATCGGCCGCGTGCCGCCTACGCGCACCACTTCACGCTCTTCCAGCACGCGCAACAGGCGGGTCTGCAGCGGTAACGCCATCTCGCCGATTTCATCGAGGAACAGCGTGCCGCGCTGGGCCGCTTCGAACAACCCTGCGTGACCGCCGCGCCGGGAGCCGGTGAAGGCCCCTTCTTCATGGCCGAACAACTCCGATTCCAGCAATGATTCGGCCACCGCGCCGCAATTCAATGCTACGAACGGCTGCCGGGCCCGCGCGCTGGCGCGATGGATCGCCTGCGCCGCCAGTTCCTTGCCGCTGCCGGTTTCACCCTGGATCAGCACCGTCGCCGGGGAACGCGCAAACAGCACGATGGCTTCGCGCACCCGCTGCATGGCGGCGGATTCGCCGCGCAGATCGGTCACGCTGTGGCGCGCGCGCAGCGTGTCGACGGCGGCCGCAGGGCGATGCCGGACCGCTTCGAGGCGGGTGAAGCGGGCGATTTCCAGCGCGTCGTCGAAGGCCTGCCGGATCGAGCCGGCCGAGTACACGAACACCCCGGCCAGCCCGGCTTCTTCGGCCAGGTCGGTGACCAGCCCGGCGCCGACAATCGCCTTGATGCCGGCCGCCTTGAGTTCGCTGATCTGGGCCCGCGCATCCTCTTCGGTGGCATAGCTGCGCTGCATGATCTCGAGCCCGAAGGTGGACTGGAATTCGGATAGTTCCGGCATGGTTTGCTGGTAGCTGATCAGGCCGATGTGCGGGGTGATGCGACGGGCCCGCGCCAGCGCCTGCATCACATCGAAGCCGCTGGCCTTGGCGATCACGACCGGTACCGCCAGGCGGCCTTTCAGATACGCCGCGTTCGAGCCGGCCGCAATGACCGCGTCGCAACGTTCGTTGGCGAGCCGTTCGCGGATGTGCCGCACGGCATCTTCAAAGCCGAGATGAATCGGCTCGATGGTGGCGACATCGGCGTATTCCAGCATGATGTCGCGAAACAGATCGAACAGGCGCGAGATCGAGACGGTCCAGATCACCGGCTTGTCGTTGGGGTCGGCCGTGTCGTTGCGGATCGGACGTTGCATGTTTCATCTCCCTGTTGCAGTGTTTCGATTGTAACGTGGTTTGAAACATCCTTGTCCACGTCGATGCATGCGCAAGTAATTGATTCCATGCTGATCCCGCCACCGGCGGCGGTGTGGCACGGCGATTGCAATACCGATATCAAGCAAGCCCGATGAAACACACTCGAAAGTGATCTCATGACCCTCCATTCCGCAGGTGCCGCCTTCCGCAAGGCGATGCAGGACGAATCGCCGCTGCAAGTCGTCGGCGCCATCAATGCCAATCATGCGCTGCTGGCCAAGCGTGCCGGCTTCAAGGCGATCTATTTGTCCGGCGGCGGTGTCGCCGCCGGGTCGCTCGGGATTCCCGATCTGGGCATCACCAATCTGGATGACGTGCTGACCGACGTGCGCCGCATCACCGATGTCTGTGATTTGCCGCTGCTGGTCGACGTCGATACCGGCTTTGGCTCGTCGGCCTTCAACATCGCCCGCACCGTGCGTCACATGATCAAGTTCGGCGCGGCGGCGATGCACATCGAAGACCAGATCGGCGCCAAGCGCTGCGGTCATCGGCCCAACAAGGAAATCGTCAGCAAGGAAGAAATGGTCGATCGCATCAAGGCCGCCGTCGATGCCCGCACCGATCCCGAGTTCGTGATCATGGCGCGCACCGATGCGCTGGCCGGTGAAGGACTCGACGCGGCGCTGGAGCGTTCGCTGGCGTATGTCGAAGCCGGCGCCGACATGATCTTTGCCGAAGCCATCACGCAGTTGCCGATGTATCGCACCTTTGCCGACACCGTCAAGGTGCCGGTGCTGGCCAACATCACCGAATTCGGCGAGACCCCGCTGTACACGCTGGAAGAATTGCGCGACGCCGGCGTCGGCCTGGTGCTGTATCCGTTGTCAGCGTTTCGCGCGATGAACAAGGCGGCAGAAAATGTGTACGGCGCGATCCGCCGCGACGGCACCCAGAAGGCCGTGCTGGACACGATGCAGACCCGCAAGGAGCTGTACGAACGGATTGACTACTACGCGTATGAAGACAAGCTGGACGCGCTGTTCGCCGCCGGCAAAGCCAAATAATTCGCCGAATAAATCGCCAAATAATTCCCTCTCAGGAGACTCGCATGACCGAACCAATCGCAGGCTTCAAGCCAAAAAAATCCGTCGCCCTGTCCGGCGTCACGGCCGGTAATACAGCGCTGTGCACCGTCGGCAAGACCGGCAACGATTTACACTATCGTGGCTACGACATTCTCGATATCGCCGACACCTGCGAATTCGAGGAAATCGCGCATCTGCTGGTGCATGGCAAGTTGCCGACCAATGCCGAGCTGCACGCCTACAAGACCAAGCTGAAAGGGCTGCGCGGCTTGCCGGCCAGCGTCAAGACCGTGCTGGAAGCCTTGCCGGCCGCCTCGAACCAGATGGATGTGCTGCGCACCGGGGTCTCGGCGATGGGTTGCGTGCTGCCCGAAAAAGACGATCACAATATGCCTGGCGCGCGCGACATCGCCGATCGCCTGATGGCGTCGCTGGGTTCGATGCTGCTGTACTGGTATCACTTCAGCACCAACGGCAAACGGATTGAAACGCAAACCGACGATGACTCGATCGGCGCGCACTTCCTGCATCTGCTGCATGGCGTGCGGCCCTCCAAGGCGTGGGAACAAGCCATGCATACCTCGCTGATCCTGTACGCCGAGCATGAATTCAATGCCTCGACATTTGCCGCCCGCGTGGTGGCCGGCACCGGCTCGGACATGTTCTCGGCCATCACCGGAGGCATCGGTGCGTTGCGCGGACCGAAGCACGGTGGCGCCAATGAAGTCGCGTTCGAAATCCAGAAGCGTTACGACAATCCGGACGAAGCCGAAGCCGACATCCGCCGTCGCGTCGAGAACAAGGAAGTGGTGATCGGTTTCGGTCATCCGGTCTACACGGTCTCCGATCCGCGCAACAAGGTGATCAAGGAAGTCGCGCGCGCGCTGTCGAAGGAAGCCGGCTCGACCAAGATGTTCGATATCGCCGAACGGCTGGAATCGGTGATGTGGGACGCCAAGAAGATGTTCCCGAACCTGGACTGGTTCTCGGCGGTCTCGTATCACATGATGGATGTGCCAACCGCGATGTTTACGCCGCTGTTCGTGATTGCCCGCACCTCCGGCTGGGCCGCGCACATCATCGAGCAACGCGTCGACAACAAGATCATTCGCCCGAGCGCGAACTATGTCGGTCCCGAGGATCTGAAGTTCGTACCGATTTCGGAACGCAAATAATCACCCACTGGCCACCATCATGAACACTGCAAACCGCAAGCCACTTCCCGGCGCCACGCTGGATTACTTCGACGCGCGCGCCGCGATCGATGCGATCCGTCCCGGCGCTTTCGACACATTGCCTTTCACGTCGCGCGTGCTGGCCGAAAATCTGGTGCGGCGCTGCCCGCCGGCTGCGCTGGTCGCCTCGCTGACGCAGCTGATCGACCGCAAACAGGAGCTGGATTTTCCGTGGTTCCCTGCGCGCGTGATCCTGCAGGACATCCTCGGCCAGACCGCGCTGGTCGATCTGGCCGGGCTTCGCGATGCGATTGCCGCGCAGGGCGGCGATCCGGCGCAGATCAACCCGGTGGTGCCGTCGCAACTGGTGGTGGATCACTCGCTGGCAGTCGAATTTGCCGGCTTCGATCCGGATGCGTTTGCCAAGAATCGCGTCATCGAAGAGCGCCGCAACGTCGACCGCTTCGACTTCATCCAGTGGTCGAAGAAGGCCTTCAAGAACGTCGACGTGATCCCGCAAGGTAACGGGATTCTGCATCAGATCAATATCGAACGGATGTCGCCGGTGGTGCAGGTCGAGCAGGGCGTGGCCTTCCCGGATTCGCTGGTCGGCACCGACAGCCATACGCCGATGATCAACGCGCTCGGCGTGGTCGGCATCGGCGTCGGCGGTCTCGAAGCCGAAAACGTGATGCTGGGCCGCGCGGTGTATCTGCGCCTGCCCGACATCATCGGTGTCGAGCTCGGCGGCAAGGCCGCGCCCGGCATCACCGCCACCGACATCGTGCTGGCGCTGACCGAATTCCTGCGCGCGCAGAAAGTCGTGTCCGGCTACGTCGAATTCTTTGGCGAAGGCGTGGCGCAGTTGACGCTGGGCGACCGTGCCACGATCTCGAACATGACGCCGGAATTCGGCGCCACGGCGGCGCTGTTCTATATCGACCAGCGCACCATCGATTACCTGCGCCTGACCGGTCGCGACGATGCGCAAATCAAGCTGGTCGAGACCTACGCCAGGGCCAGCGGCTTGTGGGCCGACACGCTCAAGAACGTGGTCTACGAACGCGTGCTGCGCTTTGATCTGTCCACCGTGGTGCGCACCATCGCCGGTCCGGCCAATCCGCATCAGAAGATCCCGACCTCGACGCTGGCCGAACGCGGCCTGTCGAAGCACATCGAGACCGCCGATGGCGCGATGCCCGACGGCGCCGTGATCATCGCCGCCATCACCAGCTGCACCAACACCAGCAATCCGCGCAACATGATCGCCGCCGGACTGATCGCGCGCAACGCCAACGCGCGCGGCCTGACGCGCAAGCCGTGGGTGAAAAGCTCACTCGCGCCGGGTTCGAAAACCGTGGAGCTGTATCTGGAAGAAGCCAAGCTGCTGCCGGAGCTGGAGACGCTCGGCTTCGGCGTCGTCGCGTTCGCCTGCACCTCCTGCAACGGCATGAGCGGTGCGCTGGACCCGGTCATCGAAAAGGAAGTGCTGGAGCGCAATCTGTACACCACCGCGGTATTGTCCGGCAACCGCAATTTCGAAGGCCGCATTCATCCGCGCGCCAAGGAAGCCTACCTGGCTTCGCCGCCGCTGGTGGTGGCCTACGCCATTGCCGGCACCATCCGCGTCGATATCGAACGCGATGCGCTCGGCCTCGATCGCGATGGCAAACCGGTGACGTTGAAAGACATCTGGCCGGACGACGCCGAGATCGACGCCATCCTCGCCGCCAGCGTGAAGCCGGAGCAGTACCGTAAGGTGTACGAGCCGATGTTTGCGATTGCCGCCGACACCGGCGAGAAGGTCAGCGCGCAATACGATTGGCGCGCCGAGAGCACCTACATCCGCCGTCCGCCGTATTGGGAAGGCGCGCTGGCTGGCGTGCGCACGCTGGCCGGCATGCGGCCGCTGGCGGTATTGGGCGACAACATCACCACCGATCATTTGTCGCCGTCGAATGCGATCCTGCCGGAAAGCGCCGCCGGCGAGTATCTCGCCAAAATGGGCCTGCCGCAGGAAGACTTTAATTCCTACGCCACCCATCGCGGCGATCACCTGACGGCGCAACGCGCCACCTTCGCCAACCCGCGCCTGAAAAACGAAATGGTGCTGGAAAACGGCAAGGTCAAGGAAGGCTCGCTGGCGCGCATCGAACCGGAAGGCAAGGTCGCGCGCATGTGGGAAGCGATCCAGACCTACATGGAACGCAAGCAGCCGCTGATCATCATCGCCGGTGCGGATTACGGCCAGGGCTCGTCGCGTGACTGGGCTGCCAAGGGCGTGCGGCTGGCCGGTGTCGAAGCGATTGCGGCGGAAGGCTTCGAACGCATCCACCGGACCAATCTGGTCGGCATGGGCGTGCTGCCGCTGGAATTCATGAAGGGCGTCAACCGCCTCACGCTGGCCATCGACGGCAGCGAAACCTTCGACGTGCTGGGCGCGCGCACGCCACGCGCCACGCTGACACTGGTGATCGTTCGCAAGAACGGCGAACGGGTCGAGGTACCGGTGATCTGCCGTCTTGATACGGCCGAAGAAGTCGCGATCTATGAAGCCGGTGGCGTGCTGCAGCGCTTCGCCCAGGACTTCCTGGAATCAGCAAAGGCGGCCTGACCATGAGCCATCTTGCGCAACTCCGGATTGCCGCCACCTATTTGCGGGGCGGCACCAGCAAGGGCGTGTTCTTCCGGGTCGACGATTTGCCGCTGGCGGCGCAGACGCTGGGCGCCGCGCGCGACGCCTTGCTGCTGCGCGTGATCGGCAGTCCCGATCCGTATGGCAAGCAGATCGACGGCATGGGCGGCGCCACCTCCAGCACCAGCAAGACGGTGCTGCTGTCGAAAAGCACGCAGCCGGATCACGACGTCGATTACCTGTTCGGCCAGGTCGCGATCGACAAGGCGTTTGTCGACTGGAGCGGCAACTGCGGCAATCTCTCGGCGGCGGTCGGTCCGTTCGCGATCGACAACGGCCTGGTCGATGCCGCGCGCGTTCCGCTCGACGGCATCGCCACGGTGCGCATCTGGCAAGCCAACATCGGCAAGACCATCATCGCGCACGTCCCGATGAAGGGCGGCATGGTGCAGGAAACCGGTGACTTCGAACTCGACGGCGTGACCTTTCCGGCGGCCGAAATCCAGCTGGAATTCATCGACCCGGCGGCGGATGAAGAGGGCGCCGGCGGCGCCATGTTCCCGACCGGGAATCTGGTCGATGCGCTTGACGTCCCCGGTGTCGGCACGCTCACGGTGACCATGATCAATGCCGGTATTCCGACCATCTTCGTCAACGCCGAGGCGCTCGGCTACAACGGTACCGAGCTGCAGGACGCGATCAACGGCGATCCGAAAGCACTGGCGATGTTCGAAACGATTCGCGCCCATGGGGCGTTGCGCATGGGCCTGATCCAGCATCTCGATGAAGCTGCCAAGCGCCAGCACACGCCCAAGGTCGCCTTCGTCGCCAAGCCGGCCGACTATGTATCGTCCAGTGGCAAGCGGGTCGCAGCGGCCGACATCGACCTGCTGGTGCGGGCCATGTCGATGGGCAAGCTGCATCACGCCATGATGGGCACGGCAGCGGTAGCCATCGGCACCGCCGCCGCGATTCCGGGCACGCTGGTCAATCTGGCCGCCGGCGGCGGCGCGCGCAACGCGGTGCGTTTTGGCCATCCGTCCGGCACCCTGCGCGTCGGCGCAGAAGCCAGCCAGACAGATGGCGTCTGGCACGTCGCCAAAGCCATCATGAGCCGCAGCGCCCGCGTGCTGATGGAAGGCTGGGTGCGGGTGCCGCAAGACTAAAAAGCAAAAGTGGGGTCAGAGTCAATTAACAATTGGGGTCAGAGTCGAATTAATTAATTCAACTCTGACCCCAATTTTTCTTTGGTCCAATTTTCGCATCGGATTCGATCGGCGTGGTTGTGCCAGAATGGCGACCTCGTCCGCTTCCATCTTGGAGAACATCGTGAGATCAACCCGCGCTACCGCTGCTGTCGAACGTCTCAAGGCGCGCAGCGGCAATCCCGATTACACGCTGGTGCGCACCGCCGCCGGGCTGTTTGGGCTGGTCTTGGGGCCCGTCGCCGATCCGGCTTCGCGGGTGTCGGACTGGCTGCCGCTGGATGACTTCGTCGCTTTCGTCAATGCGTTCGGGCCGCAGATTCCGCGCCGCATGACCAAGGCCGACGCGGCGTTTGAAAAGCAGCTGGTGACCAAAAAGCCGGACGCGTAACACCGGCTTGTCATCCGGATCTGCGATGCGTCAAGGCCAACCGTTTTATCGAATCATGTTTGATCTGGATCGCGTTTGCGGTCATTTGTCGATCGACTTTGAAACCGTCCACCGCTTTCTTCGTCCCAGTTCTGAAGCGTTTTTCTTTTCAGACAACGGAGAATTGCATGAAAAAAATCCATCTAGCCCTCGTCATTTCAATGGCCGTATGCAGCAGTGCGGCGCTGGCCCAGTCCGGCGCCGCCGGGATCACCGAGAGTAACGATCCGGCCAAGGCGGCCGCAGTCGAACGGCGCGCGCAGGAATTGTCGCAGACCCAGCCGGGCGGTGCATCGACGAAATCGTCGAGCAAAAAATCCGCTCACAAAACTGATCCGAAAAGAGGCGCGATGGAATCCGGCGCCGGCAGCATGGCGAAACCGCCAGGCGGCAATGGCAGCACGAACAGCGCCCCCGCGTTCGGCAGTCGCAGCGATACAGTGAGCCCCGATGCGGGCAGCGGTGCGGCACCGGCCTCGCCGCCGGTGCTGCCGGACACCGGCGCCTTGCCAGCGCCGAAACCGGGCGGCTATTGACCGGGGATGCACTGGCGATTTTTTTGATCGGACCGGCGAACTGATCCACTGCAGCGGTTACTCAAGAGTTCCTGAATAACCTGTCTGATGCAATGAGATCAAACACCGCTTCGCCCACGCGCCAGTCCGCTCCGCATAGTCCGCAGTCGCCGCCACGCCCACCAGCCAATATGGCTGTTGAACGCACCCCGCTGATCGGTGGTGCTGACGAACACGTTACCGTCGCTGAGATGTTCATGGCGCTGACGCAGGATTTCCTGCGCGCGCGCGGCATCGACAACCTGCTGGCGCCGCGCTGGGAGGCGCGCAACGTTTGAGTCACTGGGTTGGCGCGCACTGCGCCAACAATCTGGACCGCGCTGCCGAACAGACTTGGCGCAGCGCTTACCCAAGAACTCCAGAACAACCTTAACTCCAGAACAACCTTACTTGTCCCCATGCGCTCACATCAATCTTCTCTGGGTCGCCCGCCCGCCGCCCGACAAACCCAGCCCTTGCCGCAGGACCGGCCAGACGATCGCGTTACGCGGCCTGGGGAGCCCGTCCAGCAGCCTGCCCATCGTCAACGCCTGGTTGACTGGTGCTGCTGCCTGCGCCCCGACGCCGCAGCGCGCGCCCGGCAGCAGCAATTACAGCAGCCACGCGTCGAGCTTCCCGGCGCAGCGGCTGTTGCTGTACTCGACCAACCGGCGCGACAGCTGCGCGACGATGTCGAGGCCCCGGAGGTACTTGAACCGATGTTGCCCGAAGTGCGCGCCGAGGCCGAGCCTGCCGTGCAACCGTCGCCGCTTGCACGCGATGCATTGATCGCCAACTGGCGCGCCTGGGCTGCCGACGAAACGGCGCGGGGCGAACCACGTGACGAAGCGGTGCGTCGCCTGGTTGCCCGGCACGACCACGGCGACCCCGACGCCGAGTTGGCGCTGAGCGGACTGGATTTGACCGGATTGCCGGAACGGCTGCCGGAAAACCTGCGCTGGCTGAACCTTGGCGGCAACCGTTTGACCGCCATTGCACCCCCGCTGCCGCGTGGGCTGCAAGTGCTCGATCTGAGCGACAACCGCCTCTCCGCATTGCCGAATGACTTGCCGGAGACCATCGACACGCTGCGGATCGGACGAAATCGCTTGACCCACCTTCCGGCGCAACTGCCGCGCCAACTCCGCTGGCTTGAGGTCAGCAGCAACGCTCTGAGCGAACTGCCGGCGTTGCCCGAACGCCTCAATGTGCTAAATCTCAGCAACAACCAGTTCACCCGTTTGCCGACGCAGTGGCCAGCCGCTCTGGTCACCCTGCGCGCCAACCGGAATCAATTGACAGCCTTGCCCGATAACCTGCCGGATAGCCTGAATGTCATGTCGTTTAGCCACAATCAGTTGACGGAGTTGCCCGAGCGGTTTCCTGCCGCCCTGCGCAGGCTGAATGTCTTCGACAACCAGCTTGCCCGCTTGCCGGAAACCCTGCCCAATCAGCTTCGCGAGCTGCACATCAGTCGCAATCGGATTGCCCGGTTGCCGGCGCGGCTGCCAGCTGCGCTGGAATCGTTGTGGGCTGAAGGCAATCCGGTGACGGCGTTGCACGAGCCGCTGCCGTCAGGCCTGCGGTTGCTGAATCTGACTGGGTCGTTGGTGGCAGCATTGCCTGATGACTTGCCGCCCCAGCTGCAGTCACTGCAGGTGAGCAACAGTCGATTGCGTGCGCTGCCGCACCGGTTGCCCGATTCGCTGCAGTACCTCAATGTATCGCGCAATTTTCTGACCCGGATTGGACCGCTTCCGGCGTCGCTGCGGGAGTTGACTGCAACCCATAACGATGTGACGACGCTGCCGCAACATTGGCCGGCCAGACTGGAGAGATTGAACCTTACACATAATGCGCTGACGACCTGGCCGCGCGGCTTGCCACCGTCTCTGTACAGCATGTCGCTTGCTGAAAATGCGTTGACCACCATTCCGCCGGATCTGGACACCATCGTGCCGTCCGGCGCCAGTGTGCAAATGGACAATAATCCCCTGAATGAAGAAGCCGGACAGGCGCTGCAGGCGATTGCCCAAAACCGGGATTGGTCCGGTCCGCGGCTATTTTTCTCGATGGGTGGATTGCGCGACACGATGCAACGGCGTGACGCGTTGCGGCAGTCCCCGCGCCCTTTTGCCGAGGTCGCCGCACCGTGGTACGCGGCTGGCGGCGCAACACCCGGTCATGCATTGGCGACCACGGTCGACACGGCGCGCGAGCAGGGTGACCAGAGCGCCGAAGACTTCACCCGCTTCCTGGATAAGCTGGCCGGCACGGTCAACTTCCAAAACCCGGCCTTCCGCGCCCATGTGCGCGAGTGGCTGGAACATCTGGCGGCAAACCCGGCGCTGCGTGCCCATACCTTCGCCCTCGCGCATGAGGCCACCACGAGTTGCGAGGATCGCGTGTCGCTGACCTTCAACAACATGCGCCGGGCGCGCTTGCTGGCCGATGTGGATGCCGGCGCTTACGATGCCCGGCTTCCCGAATTGCTGGAGGTCGCGCGCGGCATGTTCCTGCTGGAACGCCTTGAGCAGATTGCGCGCGATAAAGCCGCGTCTCTTGGCGCGGTCGACGAAATCGAAGTCTATCTGGCCTATCAGGTGCACCTGCGGCAGCGGCTGCAACTGCCGCTGGCGGCCGATGATATGCGCTATTTTGCTGTGTCGTATGTGACGCCGGACGATCTTGATCGTGCCGAAGCAGACCTCAGGGCGCAGGAAAATGCTGACTTCCCGACCTATCTGGCGACCGAATGGGCGCCGTGGAAAACGCTGATGACGCGGCTTGATCCGGAACGCGTCGCGGCCGCCAACGATCGTTATCTGGCGGCGATGGGCGAGCCCTATCAAGCCAGGGTGCAGGCCGAACTCGCGGCGCTGAACCTGTCGAATGACCGCGATGCGGAAGCGGCGGTTGGTCGGGAGGTGCAGCGTGAGATCGAGCAGGAGATGTTCATGGCGCTGACGCAGGATTTCCTGCGCGCGCGCGGCATCGACAACCTGCTGGCACCGCGCTGGGAGGAGCGCCGCGTGTGAGCTGCGGTGTTACCGGCCCAGATCCAGCGTCGCCACCACCGGCGTGTGATCGGACGGCTGCTCCCACTTGCGCGGCACCTTGTCGATGACGCAGGCGGTGCAGACCGCGGACAGCGCCGGTGACAATAAAATGTGATCGATGCGCATGCCGGCGTTGCGCCGAAAACCCATCTGGCGGTAATCCCACCAGCTGAACAGTTTGTCGGCCTGGTCGAACAGCCGGAACGCGTCCTTCAGTTCCAGTCCGAGCATGTCGCGGAACGCCGCGCGCTCCGGCTCCGACACCAGGTTCTGTCCCACCCAGGCCGCCGGGTCGTGCACGTCGCGGTCTTCGGGCGCGATGTTGTAGTCGCCCAGCAGCGCCAGTTGCGGATGCTGCGCCAGTTCGGCGACCAGCCATTGCTGCAGTCCTGTTAGCCATTGCAGCTTGTACTGGAACTTGTCCGACTCGGGCGACTGGCCGTTCGGGATGTAGGCGCAGATGATGCGCACGCCATCGACGGTGGCGGCGATCAGGCGCTGCTGTTCGTCGGCAAAATGCGGGTTGTTGTGCACCACATCGGTCATCGGCAATTTCGACAGGATGGCCACGCCGTTGTAGGTCTTCTGGCCGTTGAAGACGACCTGATAGCCAGCCGCCTCGATCTCGGCCTGCGGGAATTTTTCGTCGACGGTTTTGGTTTCCTGCAAACACAGCACATCGACCGGATTATCGGCCAGCCATTGCAGCACCTGCGGCAGGCGGACTTTGAGGGAGTTGACGTTCCAGGTAGCGAGTTGCATGGGCGTAATCGGTTGGCGGTTGAGACTGCGGATTATCGCATTGCGGTGGCCGCAGCAGGGCGGCCACGCGCATCACTCCAGCGGCACCGCCCGATACCGATTCACCACAAACGCCGACACCGGCGCGGCATTGTTGCCCCAGGCGTGGCGAATGTAGCTGACCACGGCGGCGGTGGCATTGTCATCGAGCAGCTGGCCGAACGGCGGCATGCCGTGCGGTTGCGGATTGCCGGTGGTGGAGGGGGCGTAGCCGCCGTTGAGCACCATGCGCACCGGGTTGACCGGCGCTCCGGTCACGGTGCGGGCGCCGGCCAGCGGCGGATAGAACGGCGTGACGCCGCGTCCATCGGCCTTGTGGCAACTGGTGCAGTGGTCGTCATACAGTTTGGCGCCCTGCTGCAGGACGTCGCGGGCGGCGGCGTCGGGTTCGGGGTGCTGCTCGGTGCTGGCAACCGGAGCGGGCGCGGCAGCCAGATACGCGGCCATCGCGGCGATGTCGTCATCGGGCACATATTGCAGGCTTTGCTGCACCACCTCGGCCATCGGACCGAACGCGGCCCCGCGCGCGGACACGCCGGTTTTCAGGAAGGCAGCGAGATCGTGCTGAGTCCAGCCCGAGGCGCCCGGTGTCAGCGCCGGCGCGTACCAGCCCGACACCGGGATCAGTCCGCCCGAGAGGCCGTTGTCATTGTCAGTGGCGCCCAGCACGTTGCGGCCGGCATGGCAGCCGCTGCAATGGCCGAGGCCGGTGACCAGATAGGCGCCTCGATTCCATGCGGCGCTTTTGGCCGGCTCCGGCTGATATACGCCGGGCCGGAAGTACAGCGTGCGCCACAGCGCCAGCAGCACCGGCTGGTTGTACGGAAAGCGCAGCGTGTGTGGCTGATTGGCCTGCACCACCGGCGTCACCGTCTGGAAAAAAGCAAACATGGCGTCCGAATCCGCACGCGTGATGCGGGTGTAATCGGTGTACGGAAAGGCCGGGTACAACAGATGGCCGTCGCGCGATTTGCCGTTATGCAGCGCGCGCCAGAAATCGTTGGCTTTCCAGCTGCCGATGCCCGTGACCGGATCGGCCGTGATGTTGGGCGAGACCAATGCGCCAAACGGCGTGGCGATGCTGCGGCCACCGGCATAGGGCTGGCCGCCGCGTTGCGTATGGCAGGCCACGCAATCGCCGGCGCGCGCCAGCAATGCGCCCTGTTTGACTTGCTGCTGCGGATCGGGATGCACTGCGCCGGGGGCGTCGGCGTCGGGCTCGTGCCAGGTTTGCCAGGCGACCGCGCCGCCCAGCACCAAAATGACAACAGCCACGGCGACCAGCAATAAACGTTTGATCAGTTGAGTCATGGCTTGGGTACGGTGCCGCAGGTCATCGGTGGAGTGGTCGGGCCCGGCGGCACCGCGGTGTTGGGTTCAGGCAGGGGTTGTGCTGCCAGCCAGCCAGTGACGGCGCTGATGTCGCTGGTCGACAGGCGGCTGGCGATGGTGGCCATGCAATCGGGTGCGGCAGCCTTGCGCGCGCCGTCCTTCCACGCACCGAACTGCGCGCTCAGATAATCGCGCGGCAAACCCAGCAGGCCGGGTGTGGCGGGCAGGACGCCGGTCAGGGCCGCGCCATGGCAGGCGGTGCAGGCGGGTACCTCGCGTGTCGCGTCACCGGATTGCGCCAGCGTGCGGCCACGTTCGGTCATGGCATCGGAGGAACCCGATGCCAGTGGCGCCGGATAGGGCGGATGCAGCGCCGAAAAATAGGTCGCCATCTGCAGCAAATAGGCGTCCGACAAATGATCGACCATGTAAATCATCTGCGGATAACGCCGTCGGCCATCGCGGAAATTGCGCAGCTGGTTGTACAGATACCCGGCCGGTTTGCCGGCGATGCGCGGATTGAATTCCGCCCCGATGCCATCCTTGCCATGGCAGGCGACGCACGGCGCAACCCGTGCTGCCATCGAATCCGGCGGTACGGTTTGCGCCAGCGCCAGCGGCGCGGCCGTGACCAGCCCCAGCCAGAGCCACAGCGCGGGCTGGCGGCGCAAGAAGCGCTGAACGATGACAGGACGAATTGGCATGTGGCGGCGGGGTGGTGGTTGCGGGCCGCCAGTATGACCTGTTCGCGGGCATTTCACATCGTTGCTCATGGCACCATCAAGCGCACCGTATGCTGCCTGCCGTCGTCGGCCAGCAGCACGACCGCGCCGGGCTGCGCCACGGCATCGACCGTCAGTCCGGTCGGCATGCCGGCGGCGGCGCGTTGCACCGTGATCCGGTAGCTGCTGCTGCGATAGCGATAGGTCATGTTGAACGACGGCCAGCTTGCCGGCAGCAGGGGCGTGAGCGTGAGCCGGTCGACTTCGAGGGTGAGCCCGAGCAGCGACTCGACGATCAGCCGGTACAGCCAGCCCGAGGAACCGGTGTACCAGGTCCAGCCACCGCGTCCGACATGGGGCGCCACCGCATACACGTCCGCCGCCACCACATACGGTTCGACCTTGTACCGCTCGACTTCGACGGCGTTGCGGGCATGGTTGACCGGGTTGATCATCGCCAGCAATTCCCACGCGCGGGCGCTGTCGCCGAGGCGCGCAAACGCCATCGCGGTCCAGACTGCGGCATGGGTGTATTGGCCGCCGTTCTCGCGCACGCCAGGGACATAGCCACGGATATAGCCCGGATTCAGATCGGCCTTGTCGAACGGCGGGTCGAGCAACTGGATCAGCGCCGGACCGCGCCGCACCAGGCGCAAATCGACCTGCTCCATCGCGTGGGCGGCACGCACCGGATCGCCGGCGCCGGACAGCACGGCCCAGCTTTGCGAAATCGAGTCGATCTGGCATTCGATGTTGGTGGCTGCGCCGAGCGGCGTGCCATCGTCGAAATACGCACGCCGATACCAGTCGCCGTCCCAGGCGTTGGCTTCGATATTGCTGCGCAGCGTGGCGGCCTGCGCGCTGCAGCGCGCGGCAAACGGCGCGTCATTCATGCGTTGCGCGATGCTCGTGAAGCGGGTCAGCACGTCGTACAGGAAGAACGCCAGCCACACGCTCTCGCCCTTGCCATGCTGGCCGACCTTGTCCATGCCGTCGTTCCAGTCGCACGAGCCGATCAGCGGCAAGCCGCGTTCGCCAAAGCGCAGGCCGTGCTCGATGGCGCGCACGCAATGCTGATACAGCGTCGCCGTTTCATTGGAACGGGACGGCATGTCGTAATACGAATCTTCATCCGGGTTGACGGCACGCCCTTCCAGAAAATGCGTGACTTCATCCAGCACGCCGCTGTCGCCGGTGCTGCTGACGTAGCGTTCGACCGCCAGCGGCAGCCACAGGTAATCGTCCGAGCAATGGGTGCGCACGCCACGGTCGGCCGGCGGATGCCACCAGTGCTGCGCATCGCCTTCAACGAACTGATGCGCGGCGCAACGCAAGATCTGCTCGCGCAGCAGATGCGGCTGGGTATGGATCACCGCCATCGCATCCTGCAACTGGTCGCGGAAACCGAACGCGCCGCCTGATTGGTAATAGCCGCTGCGCGCCCACAAGCGGCAGGCGATGGTCTGATACATCAGCCAGCCATTGGCGAGCACATTGACGGCGGCATCGGGCGTCTCGACGCGCACTGCGCCCAGCACATCGTCCCAGTGATGCTGGATCGCCGTCAGGGCATTGCGCGCCGCCAGCGAGCCGCGGTATTGCTGCACCAGGGTGCTGACATCGGCGCTGCGCCGGCCTGCCACACCCAGCATGAAGACCACTTCGCGGCTCTGGCCATCGACCAGCTCCATCGGCACCTGCAAGGCTGCGCAGGCATCGAGACCGGCGCCGGTGCGACCGGACAGGCGCACCCGTGAGAGGGCGGCCGGGTTTTGCAGGGAGCCGTTGCGTCCGAGGAATTCGGTGCGGTCGCCGGTGACGCTGCGGTTGGCGGTGTCGACATCAAAGAAGGCGATGCGCTCGGCGAACTCGGTGTTGTAGGCATTGCGCGCAAACAGCGAACCAGTGACCGGATCGAGTTCGGTGACCACATGCATCATCGACTTGTCACGCAGGTCGCCCAGCACCCATTCGACGTAGCCGGTGGCCGACAGCCGGCGCGTCTGGCCCGACATGTTGCGGATTTTCAGCACCGAATACTTGATCGAGGCATTCAGCGCGACATACACCCACAACTCGGTATGGATGCCTTCCTGAGCATGCTCGAAGACGCTGTAGCCGAATCCGTGGCGGGTCAGGTAGGTGCCGCTGCCGCGACACGGCAGTTGTGCCGGTGACCAGAACCGGCCGCTGTCTTCGTCGCGCACATAGAAGGCTTCGCCGCTGGTGTCGGCCACCGGGTCGTTGTGCCACGGCGTGAGCCGGAACTCATGCGCATTCTCGCCCCAGGTGTAGGCCTGGCCGCTCTCCGAGATCACGGTGCCGAAATGGGCGTTGGCCAGCACATTGCTCCACGGCGCCGGCGTGCGCGCGGCGGCCGAGGTGGTGATCAGGTATTCGCGCCCGTCGGGGCTGAAGCCGCCAATGCCATTGGCCAGGATGCGCTCCGGTTCGTCGCGCACGGTGACCGGCGCGAGCGGCACGCGCACTGGCGCCAGTACCGGCATGCGCAGTTCGGTCACGCCGCGCCGGTTGATCTGTTCGGCCAGCGTGCCGCGGTGGTCCGCCAGGACCACGCGTGCCACCGATTGCAGCAGGATCCGGTCCTCGGGTGCGATCTGGTCGTTGAGGCGGACAAAGATGCCGCCGGGCCGGTCGATATTGTGGCCGTCGATGCCCGATGCGACCAGGCCCATGATCTGTTCCTGCAAGACCTGGCGATAACTGGCGTGGTCTTCGTTCCAGATCACCAGATCGACGGCGAGGCCCTTCAGACGCCAGTAGGCGTGCGCCTGCACCAGTTGCCGCACCAGTTCGATATTGGCCAGGTCGCTGATCTGCACCACGATGATCGGCAAGTCGCCCGAAATCGCATAGCTCCACAGGCCCGACTGGCCGCGCCGGTTCTTGATCAGCACCGCGGCGTCGGCGCGCAGCAGCGGGTTCATGAAGACAATCGAGCCCGCCAGCCGGTTGTACAACTGGGCATCGGTTTCGCTCGCATTCAACTGCCGCAGCACCACCTGGCTGTGGGTCCAGGCCAGTTCCAGCACGCGATCGGCCAGATGCCGGTCCTGGTATTTTTCGAGCAGATGCAGCGCCGCCTCGCGCGTGTCGACCACGCCGGTGACGATGTCGACCACGGCCGACTCTTCCGGCTCCAGCACGATGCGGTAGCGGATCGCGACAATCGGATCGAGCACCGAGCCGGCGCTGTCGGACAGCGCGCCGGGCGCGCGCAACGCGGCCGGATCGACCAGCGTGTTGCCGCGGCCGATGAAGGTCATGCGGTTGGTTTCAAACGAGGCCACGCCGATCTCGGCGCCATGTACCACCACTTGATGCAGCATGGTCGGCAGCTGCTCGTCGACCGAGCGCGGACGGCGGCTGCACAGGATCGCGCCGCGCTCGCGCACCAGTTCGGTTTGCACGAACAGGTTGCTGAAGGCCGGGTGGGCGGCATCGGCGGCGGCCGGCGCCAGCACCACTTCGGCGTAGCTGGTGATTTCGATGGTGCGGCGGGTGCGATCGCGGTTGGTGATTTTGGTGCGGCGCAGTTCGATGTCGTCCTCGGGCGACACCACCACTTCGGTATGCATCTCGATGTCGTTGTCGGTGCGGCGGAATTCGGCGCGGCCTTCCGAAAAAATCACTTCATATTGCTTGGCCTGCGTCAGGGTCGGATGGTGCGTGGTGGACCAGAGGCTGCCGTCATCGACATCGCGCACATAGCAGAACATGCCCCAGTTGTCGCGCGTGCCATCGGCGCGCCAGCGGGTAACGGACAACTCGCGGCGGCGGCTGTAGCTGCCGCCGGAATTGGTCATCATCACGTGATAGCGGCCATTTGACAGCAACTGGATTTCCGGCAGCCGGCCATCGGGCTGGCGGAACACCCGCATCGGCATGGCCTGCGCGGCGTGGCTGCTGCGGATATCGGACAGTTCGGTGGTGTTGGCGTAATGCGCGGTGGCCTTGGGAATGCGCTCGTGCAGCAGCAGCATGGTGGCCTGGAACAGCGGGTCGGAGGCGAAGCGCCGTTGCATCGGCTGGTCCAGCAACAGATAGGCCAGGCTCAGGAAGCCCATGCCCTGGTGATGCACCATGGCCGACTGGATCACCGCGTGGGTCTGGCCGCGCGGCAGGCGCGATGGCGTGAAATCAATCGCCTCGACCATGCCAAAGCGGTTCTCGAAGCCATCGGCCGCCAGGCGTTGCAGGTTGTCGCAGGCTGCCTGCGGTGCGACCATCAGCGCCATCATGGTGGCATACGGCGCCACCACCAGGTCGTCGCCGAGGCCGCGTTTCAGGCCCAACCCCGGAACGCCGAAGGCGCGGTACTGGTAATTGAGCGCGGCATCGAAGGTATTGAAGCCGGACTCGGAAATGCCCCACGGTACGCCGCGCTGCAAGCCGTAGTCGATCTGGCGTTGCACGGCCGAGTGATAGGTCTGGTCGAGCAGGGTGTTGTTAAAGGTCGGCATCACCAGCAGCGGCATCAGGTATTCGAACATCGAACCGCTCCACGACAGCAGGATCGGTGCGCCGCCGGCGACGGTCAACTGGCGGCCCAGCGCAAACCAGTTCTCTTGCGGCAGCTGCCCCTGGGCAATCGCCACGAAGCTGGCCAGACGGGCTTCCGAGGCCAGCAGATCGTAGTAACTGGCGTCGCGTCGCCGCTCGCTGACGTTGTAGCCGATGGCCAGCAGATTGGTGGTGTGGTCGTACAGGAAATCGTAGTCCATGCGGGCGAAATCAGCCGCCTGCGCGGCCAGCCGTTCAATCTCGGCGATGCGCGTGCGCGCCGCCAGATTGCCATCCGCCAGCGCCTGTTGCAGCGCCTTGACGGCATCCTGTTCAGGGCCGACCGGCAGGCTGTCGTGGTAATCGATCAGGGCGCCACGCACACTGAGATCGATGCGCGCGATCCCTGCCAGCGTCGGAATGGCGTCGAGCGCGGCGCACAGGTCGGGCAGGTCGAGCTGAGGCAGTGGCAGCACGGCCCACGGCGTCAGAACCAGCAGGTCGGCATGCAGGTCGCGGCATTGCTGCGCCAGCGCACGCATCCACCAGCAGGTGTCGGCATCGGCGACCTCGCCCGGGGCGCCGTCGACTGCCGCGGCGGCGTCGGCCAGCGCGGCCAGATGCCGGCACAGGGCGGTGAGGCCGAGGGGCGCTTCCTGCCGGGCCTGGGTCAGGCTGGCGCGGACCTGGCGCAACGGCTCGAGGGCGCTGCCGTGTGAGGCTTCCAGCAATGCGTTGAGAGTGTCCTCGATGCCTTCGAACGGACGCGCCACCACGATCGGTGCTTGCACCAACAGCAGCAGCCCTGGCCGCAGCGTCAGCAGGTGTCCGGCCAGATTGCCGCTGTCCACCGATGACACGTACATCGGCAACAACGGACGCAGGGTCTGGGTGTCGTACCAGTTGTAGAAATGGCCGTGGTAACGCTCCAGCGTCGCCATGGTCGCCAGCGCTGCGGCGGTGCGTTCGAGCATGCGTGCATGCGACAGGTAGCCAAAGTCCCACGCCGCCAGATTGGCCAGCAGCGACAGGCCGATATTGGTCGGCGAGGTGCGGTGGGCAGTCACCGCGACCGGTTCAAGCTGGACATTGTCGGGCGGCAGCCA
Organism: Actimicrobium sp. GrIS 1.19; assembly: GCF_035984655.1. NCBI lineage: Bacteria > Pseudomonadati > Pseudomonadota > Betaproteobacteria > Burkholderiales > Oxalobacteraceae > Actimicrobium > Actimicrobium sp. GrIS 1.19. The sequence goes on from NZ_JAXCHT010000009.1 coordinate 104,418, forward strand.
GTTGTCCTCGGCGCCGACATGGGTTTCGAAGAAGCCCCAGGTCTTGCGCGCCAGTCGCCGCAGGTAGGTGGTCTGTTCCACCGACAGACGGGGATCGCGATGATGTTGCGGCCGGCTGATCAGCCAGGCCAGCAGCGGCGACACCCACCACAGCACCAGCAACGGCGAGGCACTGGCCAGAATCATCGGGCGGTCCGCCATCAGCAGGGCCGCGGTGATCAGGGCCAGCGTCGGCGCGAACCACATGGTGCGATAACTTTCCGTCAGTTCGGCCTCGCCACGCTGGACGATGGCCGATGATGGATTCCACTCCAGCAGTCGGCGTTTCGAAATCAGCATGCGCCACAACGCACGCCCAATGGCATCGAGACTGAACCAGGCTTCGTACGGCAGGAAGGTCAGCGTCAGCACGCTGTTGGTCAGATGCAGGCTGGCGCTGCGCAGTACCTCGCGCAGGTGCTGACGCAGCAGGGTCTCGTCGGATTTGCGCAACAGGTCGGTCAGAATCGTCGCCACGGTCGGGACCAGCACGATGGCCAGTGCCGCTGCAGTCCAGATCCAGCCGGCGCGCAACGCACCCCAGCCGACCAGCATCAACGCCACCAGCGTCGGCGCGACCAGGCTGCGCCGCAAATTGTCGAGCAATTTCCAGCGCGCCAGCGCGGACAGCGGGTTCTTGCGCTTGGGTCCCGGCGTGCCGTTGCCGTTCGACGGTCCCGGCACGCGCGGAAACAACCATGCCAGCAATTGCCAGTCACCGCGAATCCAGCGATGGCGCCGGCTGACGTCGGCGTGATAGCGCGCCGGGTAGGCTTCGTGCAATTGCGCATCGCTGATCAGGCCGGCGCGGGCGTAGCAGCCTTCCAGCAGGTCGTGGCTGAGGATCTGGTTGTCGGGCAGCTTGCCCTCCAGCGCCTGTTCAAACGCATCGATATCGTAGATGCCCTTGCCGATGAAGGAACCTTCGCCAAACACATCCTGGTAGACATCCGAGACGGTACGCGTGTAGGGGTCGATGCCGGGCTCGCCGCCGCACAGCCGTTCGTACAGCGAGGCGTCGGCGCCGGGCAGGCTGGCGCTGACGCGCGGTTGCAGGATGCCGTAGCCTTCGGTGACGCGCTGCTTGCGTGGATCGTAGTAGGCCCGATTGAGCGGATGGGCCAGGGTGGCAATGAACTTGCGGGCGGCGTCGCGCGGCAACTGGGTGTCGGTGTCGAGCGTGATGATGTAACGCACGTGCTTCAACGCACTGGTATCGCCGATCACGTGCGAGAACGCGTCGGTCCCACCCTGGCGCAGATAGTGGTTCAACGCCGCGAGCTTGCCGCGTTTGCGCTCGACCCCCATCCAGACCCGTTCGCGCGCATTGAAGTGGCGCGGACGATGCATCAGCAGAAACGGACTGCCGGCGTCGGCGTATTTGGCGTTCAGGCGTTCGATGGCGGCGGCGGCATACTCGACCAGCAGATAGTCGCCCGGCAGGCTTTCGGTGGGCGCATCCGGCAAGTCGGTGAGCAGGCAAAAACGCAGGTTGTCGTCGCGGTTGGCCAGAAAGCGCACCTCCAGCGCTTCGCACAAGGCGTCGACGCCGGCTTCGGAAAACAGCAGCGTGGGAATCACCACCAGCGTGAAGCATTCCGCCGGAATGCCGGTGGAGTAATCCATGCGCGGCAACGGACGCGGCGTTGACAGCAGCGTGGCCAGCCAGTTGACCAGCGCAATGGCCATCTGGCTGGTGGCAGGAAATGCCAGCAGTGTGACGACAATCCGCAACCAGTGCGATGAGGTGGCCGGCGTGGTCAGCAGAATCAGTGCGGTGGTGAGCACTGTCAGGGCGGCAATCGCACCCAGATACAGCGGCAGCGACCAGAGTTCGGCATCGTGTTTGAGCGTTTGCAGCACGGTGCGTCGCATCTCGATGCTGAATTCAAGCTGGACCCGCCCCGGGCCGATCAGGAAGTAGCCGATGTGGGCGCGCCGATTCGCGCTGCCGTTGACTATCAGCGCCTGCTCGGTCAGCGCCAGCGCTGCTTCGGCGACCTGTTGCTCATTCAGGGTGCTGCTGCGCGCGATCTCTTCGACCACGTGGCGATAGCCGTCGCGGGTGGCGAAGTCCATCGCCGGGTAGATCCCGGCCGGATCGCGCGCCAGCGTTTGTTCGACCACGCTGAGCTGTTCGACAAACTCCTGCCAGTCCATGGCGCCCAGAAAGCGCAGGCTGCCGATGCTGTTGCTCACCGAAACCTGATCGCTGGCCTGTTGTTGTGCGTCTGCCTGCACCAGTTGTTCGATGGTTTCACCGGACTCGGTCAGGCGCTGCGTGACCCAGGTCAGCGGCAGCGCGAGCGCCGGGTTTTGCCCCTGCAGGCTGCGCGCCAGTTCGGCCACGAAGGAATGCACCAGCGGCGGCTCCGAGCGCGCCATATCGGCCACCACCAGGATCAACTCGCCCGGCGCCTTCTCGGCGGTCTCGGTCATCAGCCCGGCCCAGTTGGCTGCCAGTTCGCGCTTGATGCGGGAGGCGCTCAGTCGCGCCGCGACCCGGCGCAGATTCTCGATCAATGCCAGCCGCAGCATGATCGGGATGGCCCACAGTTCGCCCAGCAGCAGCGGCGCGACTTGCTGATAGGCCGCAACGAACCGGCTCAGGCTTTCCGGATCGACCCGACCATCGCCATGCGCGATGGTTTCCAGCGCGATGTCGTACACGCGCGGACGTCCGGCCGAAGCGCCGTGGGCCAGACGCGGCAATTGCTTGCTGTAGGTTTTTGGCAGATGCCGCTTGGCGGTGCGAATCTGTTCTTCGATCAGGTAAAAATTGTCCAGCATCCATTCCGCCGCCGGCGTGATCTGCCGGTTCGCGCGGACCGCCTGCGTGAGCAGGTTGCAAGCCTCGACGATGACCGCTTCGTTGTCGGCCAGGCGCGGCAACAGCAGATCGCGTGCCGTACTGGTGCTGATCTGATGCGAAGCGGCAAGGATCTTGCCATGCTGCTCCATCTGGGCCGAGCCATACAATTCGGCACGCAGGGGCAATTCTTCGTCATTGACATGGTGCGCAAGATCGTCGTCACGCAGGCTTGTTCCTGGTTTAAAAAAGTCCTGCAGCGTTTTGCGAAGGGAAGTCAAAATCGATCGTCTCTTTCCGAGCATGGCTCTTGCAATGCGCCAGAAAGTGCGCGACAAGCGCGCCCACAGCGTCCGGCATTGCGACGCCGATGGGATGGAATTAGGAAAGGGGAAGTGCGTGCATACCGGCGTGCGACCATGGTAGCCGCGCAGCCGGAACGGTGATGTGCGCTATCGCACGGTCAGCGCACCGGCAGCGCGAATCTGCCGGTGCATCAGGCGGTTACGGCAGGTAAGTCCACAGGCGGGCGAGGTCGGCGCCGCCGTCACGGCCCTGCACCGACTTCAGTACGCTGGCGGCTTTGGCTTTGTCGCCCGACAATTGCAGCGCCATGCCCAGATGCAACTTCGCCTCTTCCGGATGCTTCAAGCCACCCTTGGCAATGCCCTGTTCGATCAGGCTGATGCTGCGCGGATAGTCCTTCTGACCGAGGTAGTTGGTGCCGATATTCACCAGCGCGGTGCCGCTGGCGGCTTTTTGCGCCGGGGCTTCGCTCTCGGTCAGCACTTTCTGGTCAGCCGCAGCCTGGTTGCGCGCCTGGGTGCGCAATTTGGTGTGTTTGGCGGCCTGCGCACCGGTGCCGAGCAGGCTGGCGGCAAAGCCCTGCTCCAGTACCGACGACGCTTCTGCCGGCAGGTTGGCCTGCAATGCCAATTCCGCCATGAGCGTGTAATCGGCTGCCGTGGTCAGCGTGCCGGTGGCGCGCTGCAGGCGCAGCACATCGAGCGTATAGCGGTCCGAAAAACCCGGTTGCCGTTGAATCCGGTCGAGCAGCGGAGCCCAGTAGGTAGGCTTTGGATAGGCCTGTGTAAGCTTCTCCAGAGCAACGCCGTAACCTGCCATGTCGTTTTGTTTGCGCGAACTCTCGGCCAGCATTTGCAGGCGCAATTCGGTGGTCGGGCGACCGGCCTTTTCATCCGCGGCCACCTGTGCCTTGAGTGCGGTCGTCACGCTGGCGAAATCATCGCTCAGGAATTGCGACTGCAACAGGATCAGATTGATATTGTCGCTGCTGCCGCCGGAGGCCAGAAAGCGCTGCGCCCAGACGATGGTTTGCGGGTATTTCTTCTGGTTGTAAAAATTCGCGGCTACGCCTTCGGTCAGCTGCAATTGCTCGGCTGGCGGCAAGCGGCCGCTGTCGATGACCTTCTTGAAGGCGTCTGCCGTCAGGTCGGCATCGCCGGCGCCGGATGCGGCCGGACCGCGGGTGCGCTCGATGGTGAAGTTCTCGAAGGGCGTGCGATCGGCAATCGCATCGGCGCTCTTGAGTTTGGCAAGGGCTTCGGGGAATTGCTTGGCCTTCACCAGTTCCTGTGCCTCCTGGACCAGCTTGACGATTTCGGGGCGCAGCGTTTCGGCTTTCGGCGCGTCCTGCGCAAAGGCCGGGACGGCAATCTGCAGCGCCGCAGCGAGCAGGGCTGACAGTAGATGATTACGTGTTTTCATGGTCTCGATTCTGACGTGTGGTCTGAACAATTCGGTCGAAAAAAAACGGCGCTCGCAAGATTGTTGCGAACGCCGTCGATGCAGCAGGCGGTCGTGGTTACTTGACTGCTTGCGCGCGCGTTTGCAAAAAGCGCATCAGCAAAGGCACCGGCCGACCGGTAGCACCTTTGGCCGAACCGCTTTTCCAGGCGGTGCCGGCGATATCCAGATGGGCCCACGTGTATTGGCGGGTAAAGCGTTCGAGGAAGGCTGCAGCCGTGATACTGCCACCACCCGGGGTGCCGATGTTGGCCATGTCGGCAAAGTTGGACTTCAGCTGATCGTTATACGCTTCTTCGATCGGCATGCGCCACGCCGTGTCACCGGTGATCTTGCCGGCGGCCAGCAATTCGTCGGCCAGCGTGTCGTGCGCCGCGTCATGGCGGGTGAACAGGCCGGTGTTGTGATTGCCCAGTGCGACCACGCAGGCGCCGGTCAGCGTCGCGATATCGACCACGGCGGCAGGCTTGAAGCGCTCGACATAGGTCAGCGCGTCGCACAGCACGAGGCGGCCTTCGGCATCGGTGTTGAGCACTTCGATGGTCTGTCCCGACATCGAGGTCACGATGTCACCCGGACGGGTGGCGCTGCCCGACGGCATGTTTTCACAGGTGGCGATGACGCCGATGACGTTGAGCTTGAGCTTGAGTTCGCCAATCGCGCGAAACGCACCCAGCACGGTCGCCGCGCCGCACATGTCGTACTTCATTTCGTCCATGCCGGAACCGGGCTTGAGCGAGATGCCGCCGGAATCGAAGGTGATGCCTTTGCCGACCAGCACCACGGGTGCATCCTTGGCCTTGCCGCCCATGTGCTTGAGGACGATGAACTTGGGTGGCTCGACGCTGCCATTGGTGACCGACAGGAAGCTGCCCATCTTCAGCGCTTCGAGTTGTTTGCGATCGAGGATCTCGACACCGAACTTGAAGTCCTTGGCCATCGCGCGCGCTGTGGTGGCGAGGTAGGTCGGGGTGCAAATGTTCGGTGGCAGATTGCCCAGGTCCTTGGTCAGCGCCATGCCGTGCGCCAGCGCCAGGCTGTCGGCAACACTGGTTTTTGCCGCGGCGGCATCGCCGGCAGCGACGGCGAAACTGATCTTGCCCACGCCTTGCGCAACCGGTTCCTTCTTGCTCTTCATTTCATCAAAGCGATAGGCTTCGGTCTGCACCGACAGGACCGCGCAGTTGATGGTCTGGCTGACGGTGCTGTCCTTGACGCCATCGAACGGCAACGCGATGACGCCATCGCTTGCGCCCAGTTTTGCGAAGGTGTGCGCAACGGCGCGCATGGCGGCGCCAAAATCCTTGAGCGAGACCGGCGTTTCCTTGCCCAGGCCCACCAGCAGAACGCGTTCGGCGGTCACGCCGGCGACGCGTCGCAGCAGCAGGGTGCTGCCGGCTTTGCCCGTGATGTCGCCCGACTTGACCGCAGCGGCGATTTCTCCGCTGGTATCGATGGCCTTGGCGGCCGCCGACAACTGTTTTCCTTCGAGTACACCAACCACGACACAACCTGATTTGACATTGGCCAGTGTGCTCTTGGCGTCGAATGTTTTTATGCTAAAGTCCATCGTTTTCTCCCATTTTGCGTACGCAAGTATAACCCTCATGATTTTCCAGCGCGCGCTCCGACGCGAATTGATCAGTACCGCAGGCGCTGTCTTCACTACCCTTTTCACGATTACCATCACTGTGATGCTGATCAAGATTCTTGGTCAGGCAGCAGGCGGCAAAGTCGCATCCGAAGACGTGATTGCCCTGATTGGTTTCGCGGCGCTGAACTATATGCCGGTGATACTGATCCTGACAACGTTTATCTCGGTGCTGCTGGTCGTCACACGCAGTTATCAGGATTCGGAAATGGTGGTGTGGTTCACCGCGGGCCTGAGCCTGACGCGCTGGATTTCGCCGGTGCTGTCGGTTGGTTTGCCAGTCGTGGCGCTAACGGCGTTACTGAGTTTTTTTGTGACGCCGTGGGCCAACCGCTCCAGCGCCGAGTTTCGCGAGCGCTTCGAAAAGCGTGCCGACATCTCCAAGGTTTCCCCCGGCAAGTTCCAGGAGTCCTCCTCGTCGGACCGGATTTTTTTCGTCGAAGGCGTCACCGGCGATGCGATGAAAGTGCGCAACGTGTTTGTCAACACCGTGCGCGACGGCCGCAACAGCATCGTCGTGGCCAAGGAAGGCCAGATCGAATTCGACAAGAACGGCGACAAGTTTCTGGTTATGGCCAAGGGCCGGCGCTATGAAGGCAAGCTGGAGGAACGCGATTTCCAGCTGATGGAATTCGAACGTTACGGCGTGCTGGTGTCGGCCACCTCGCAGGCACTCGAAGGCGACAAGTCGGCGCGCTCAGCCACCACCCTTGACCTGATTGAAAGCAGTGACGGCTTCAACCGCGGCGAATTGTTGTGGCGGATTTCGCTGCCGCTGATGTGCCTGTTCCTGATGCTGCTGGCAATTCCGCTGGGCTTTGTCAATCCGCGCAGCGGCCGCTCGGCCAACCTGATCATTGCGCTGCTGCTGTTCGTTTTTTACAGCAACATGATCAGCCTGATGCAGGCCGCGGTGGTGCAGGGCAAGCTGGTGCTGGGCATCGCCTGGTGGCCGATGCATCTGTTCGCCGGGCTCACCATCGCGTTGCTCTTTTCGTGGCGTCTCAAAATGAACAGTCAATATCATCCGTTGGTGTGGTGGGCCAGGGCCAAGCAATGTGTCGTGGTTCGCCGAGGTCCGCCATGACGGTTCTGCAGCGCTACTTCGGCAAGGAAATCCTGCGTGCGGTGCTGTTCGTGCTGCTGGCCTTCCTGGCGCTGTTTGCCTTTTTCGACCTGATCGGCGAGTTGCCGGCGGTCGGACATGGCGGCTACCAGATCCAGCATGCCTTCCTGTACATCCTGCTCGGCCTGCCGGGCTACACCTATGAACTGATGCCCATTGCGGCGTTGATCGGCACCATCTACGTGCTGGCGCAGTTCGCCTCGAATTCCGAATTCACCATCATGCGGGTCTCGAGCCTGTCGACCTTTCAGGCCGGCGTGATGCTGGCAAAGATCGGACTGGTGTTCGTCGTCATCACGTTCGTGTTCGGCGAAATCGTCTCGCCAGCCAGCGCCGAGCTGGCCGAGAAGCTCAAGCAGCAGGCCCAGGGCACGATTTCGAAGGAGTTCCGCTCCGGGCTGTGGACCAAGGACCTGATCAAGAGCCATGGCGGCGACGGCGAAGTCATCGGCACGCGCTTCATCAACGTCCAGGAACTGCTGCCGAACGGTCAGTTGAATGGCCTGAAGATGTATGAGTTCGACCGCGAATTGCGGTTGACCTCGATGGTGACGGCCGATGCCGCAGTCTATCGCGGGCGCAATTACTGGCAGCTGACCGGCGTGGCCGAAACCCGTTTCGAGCCCACCGTGTTCGACCTGAGTACGCTGCCCGATGCCAAGGCCGGGATCAGTACCGTCAAGCTGCCATCGCGCCAGCTGATTTCTGAAATCACACCGGAAATCCTGTCGGTGACCTTCGCCGATCCGGACCGGATGTCGGCATTCGGCCTGTCGGCCTACACGCGCCATCTGGCTGAAAATAACCAGGTCACCGAGCGCTACGACATCGCCTTCTGGAAGAAGATCGTCTATCCGTTCGCCGTCTTCGTGATGATGGCGCTGGCGTTGCCGTTTGCCTATCTGCACGCGCGTAGCGGCGGGGTCAGTCTGAAGATTTTCATCGGCATCATGATCGGTGTCAGCTTCAAACTGCTCAACAGCCTGTTCTCCCACGTCGGCCTGCTCAATACCTGGCCGCCGCTGGTGACGGCCTTGCTGCCCAGCCTGCTGTTCCTGGTCGGCGCGGTGCTGGCGTTGCGCTGGGTCGAACGCCATTAGCACCGATCAATGAATCGTTCCACCTAAAAAGAGGACTGCACAATGACAACCCAAGCGCTGGTTTTGTTTGCCCACGGAGCGCGCGATCCGCGCTGGGCTGCGCCGTTCCAGCGGCTGCAGCAGATTGCCAGTGCACAGTTGCCGGCGGTGACGGTGCGGTTGGCGTTTCTGGAATTAATGACGCCGCAACTGCCGCAAGTGGCCGAGGAACTGGTCGCCGCAGGCTGCACCGCACTCACCGTGGTTCCGGTCTTTCTGGGACAGGGTGGCCATGTGCTGCGCGATCTGCCACTGGTCATCGAGCAGCTGCGCGTCGCCCATCCGCAATTGTCGATCACGGTGGCCGACGCCGTGGGTGAAAGTCCGCAGGTACTGGCGGCGATTGCGGCTTACTGCATCGACAGCATTCAGGACTGAAGCGCCAATCCGCGCGATTCTCGCGCAAAGGTCTGCATCAGGCCGAGACGAATTTCGCCGCACATTTCCGGTTCGTCACGCAGGCGCGCCAAGCCTTCCTGCACCAGTGCATAGGCAGGCTCGCGGCAGGCCGGATCGCGCATCGCCCTGGTTAGCGCCAGCAGGATGTCGAAATGACTGGGCGGCAAGTCTGCGGTCTGGATCAGCACGTGCGCGATGGCGCGCAGCGCACGTCGCTGCAACGCTGCCGGCAGGTGTTCGAGCTGCAGCGCAAGGGCCTCGGTCAGCACCAGATGCGGCGTGGCGCGCAGCGTCTGTTCAATGAACGACATGGCCTGCTCGCGCTGGGCCGGATCGGCCAGTTGCCCCAATCGGCTGGTGATGAGCAACAGCAGCGGCATCGACGCCAACGGTTTTTGCGCGAAACCATATTGCTCCAGATCGATGCATAGCCGCGCGAAGGCCCGGCGCTGCATCTCATCCTGCTGCCCATCGCGACGGTGGCGCGGCATATCTTCGATCCATCGGATTGCTGCCGCCAGCGACATCGGCGCTGGCGCAGTAAGATTTTCAACCATGTTCATGATCGCGGCTACAGAAGTTGGATTACGCATTGGGTGGTGCGCCTGCCTGCTTCGGTTCCCCGCGCCGGACCCGTTGCTCAGTCGGTAAAGCGCAATCCAACCAGCACCGGGTCGTGGTCCGAGGCACGAAACGGCGTCGGCGCGTAGCGGTCGTCCGGCTTGTTTTCGGTGTTGTAGTCAAGGATCGCGGGTTCGTCTGCGTTGATATGCCAGATGGTCACGCCACTGACGCGCGGCGCCAGTGCCTGGCTGACCAGGGCGTGGTCGAGCGCGCCCGACAAGCCATCGAACACATAGGTGTAGCGCTCGCTCGCGGGTACGCGTTGCAGCAGGTTGTCAAATCCGGCCGCGGCAAGCGCCTGCAGCGGATCTTCGGCCAGATAGCTGTTGAAATCCCCGACCATCAGCAGGTTGGTGTCTTCGGATTGTGTGGTCAGGCGGGTGACCCACTTTGCCAGGGCCTTGGCCTGCCGCACCCGCGTGGCATTCCAGCAGCCCTGGCCGCGATCACGGTCGGCGCTGCGGCTGCTGGTGGGACAGCTGGATTTGCTTTTCAAATGATTGACCACCAGCCAGAAGCTGCGTTGACTGTCATTGGTCGCGAAGCGCTGCGCCAGTGATGGTCGCGCCTTGCCGTCGACCTCGAAGCTGCTGCCGGGTGGCAATGAGGCGATGCCGACCGGATGCAGTCGGGCCGGTTTGTAGAGGATCGCAACCTTGATTGCGTCATTGCCCTGGACCTCGCTGGGGATCGCGGCCCAGGTGGGTGCGCCGACGCGGGTGTTGAGGGCGCTGACCAGATGCTCCAGCGCGGCGGCGCCGTTTTCGATTTCCATCAGACCCAGCGCATCGGCATCCAGTGCGACGATGGCGCTGACCAGTTTGTCGCGCTGGCGGTCGCGTTCCTGGCTGGTGTCGGCGCCGCGCGACTTCAATGTCTTGAAGAAATTCAATACGTTCATGCTGGCCACGCGCACGTCACCGCCGACCGTGGCGGGCTTGTCGGAACGGGGATTGCGCGCCGCGAACTGCACCGGCCCGGTTGGCTGCACCCGCCAGCCATCGTGGGCCCAGCTCAGGATGCCGGTCAGGCCGGTGACGCTGTCGCCGACCCGACGCGTGCCGCCCGCATCGGCGGCAGACAGATACGGTATCGGATTGGGGCGTACCGCATTGGCGCCGTCATCGAGCAGGATCGCGGCGCGGGCGTTGTAGGCGCTGACGGCGGCCGGGTCGGTCAGCGTCGGGTGATTGTGCGGCTGCCACAGCCGTTCGTCGGCGGCCAGCAGAAGCGTGCCGTTGTAGCCCAGTGAATGGTTGTCGCTGACCACCAACGGTTGGGCAAACCGCACCAGCATGCCCTCGTGCGCTTCCAGCGCCCTGCTGTCGCGTACCGGCAGGGTCATTTCGGTGGGTGCGATGGCTGGCCCGACGCCACACGATACGATCTGCGTGACGTTGCCGATACGGGTCAGCCGTTGCGTGTCAGCGCTGCTGCTGCGGTATTCCTCGATGGCGCCGCTGACCTGCACATACTGGCCGACCGCGACCCGGTGCGCGCGCAGCGGGACATAGACGAAGATGCCTTCGGAGCTGCCGGCATGGCGAGCCGCCGCGGGCTGCTGCATGAAGAAGCCGTGCAGCCGGGCGCGATCCTGAAAATCGCCGGTCACCACGCCAAGCACGGACACGGCCTGGCCGACCCGCGCGCTGAGCGGTCCGCTGCCTTGTACGCTGGCGATGCTGCGCAGGGTGTTGGGCGCGGACGGGCAGGTCGGCAAAGCCGGCTGTGCCGGACTGGCAGTGGGGGCCGCTGGCGCCGTTGGCGTCTGGGCGAAACCAACGCAGCTGGCGCACAGCAGCGTGAGGAAAAGGAACGGCCGGGGGAGAAAGGGAAGACGCATGCAACACTCCGAAATGCGAAAAACGCGCCGCACGACGCGTGCAGGGAGTCATTGAAACGCAACCGGAGGGGAGGCGGCAAGCCGGCTGGTCGCGGTGCGAACGGCCCGCTTGGGTCGGTTCAGGCGGCACGGCGGTTGCCCGGATAATCGTTGGCGAAAATACGTCAGCGGCGCGGGAGCTGCTTTAACGCAAGCCTTTCAGATACCGCCGGTTAGGTGCGGGATTGTCCGGCGAACCGGCTTCGGAAGCTGGTGCGGCGCTGGTCCCGGGCAGTGGGGCGCCCAGTAGCCGGGCACGGTCCGGATGATGCTGCACGAACAGCACCCGCAACTGCAACAGATCCAGCGCCGCGTCCGCCACCGCCGGATCCGACGAGATCAGGGTGCGCTCCAGCACCGATTCGGCATAGCTCCAGCTCTGGCTGAACTTGAGGACATCGAAGTCGGCGCCCTTGGCCTTCAGGTTGGCTTTCCACAGCAGCACCGAAAACTTGATTTGATCGGACTCGAAATAATCGAGATTGAAAGGGCCGGTGGTCGTCATGGCGTCAGCGCACCATTTCGTTGTGTTGCGACAGATCGAGGCCGTCGTGCTCATGCTGCCGGGTGACGCGCAGGCCGATGACCCGTCCGACTGCAAACAGGATGAGGGCAGTGGCGACGCCGGCATAGGCGAAGGTCACCACCACGCCCAGCAATTGCGTGCCGAAGGTGGTCGAGGCGCCGCCAATCTCTTTCACGGCAAAGACGCCCGTCAATAGCGCCCCGACCGTTCCGCCAATGGCATGCACGCCGAACACATCCAGCGAATCGTCATACCCGATCAGGCTCTTGAACCAGGTTGAGGCGAAGTAGCAGGCCACGCCTGCGACAACGCCGATGACGAGGGCGCCATCGGTATCGACGAAGCCGGAGGCCGGCGTAATGGCCACCAGGCCGGCGACCGCGCCGGACACCATGCCGAGCAGCGACGGCACGCCGCGCCGCAGCCATTCGGCCGCCATCCATGCCAGCGCGCCGGTTGCGGTGGCAAACTGGGTGGTCAGCATGGCCATGCCGGCACGTCCGTCCGCCGCCAGCGCAGAGCCGGCATTGAAGCCAAACCAGCCGACCCAGAGCAGGCATGCGCCGGTCACCGTCAGCACCAGATTGTGCGGCGCCATGATCTCCTTGCCGTAGCCGTTGCGCGGGCCAAGCATGACGGCGGCGACCAGGCCGGAGATGCCGGCATTGATGTGCACGACGGTGCCGCCGGCAAAATCGAGCACGCCGCGCGCGGCCAGGAAGCCGCCCGGTTCCCACACCCAATGCGCCACCGGCACGTACACCACGAGGGACCACAGCGCGACAAATGCCAGCATTGCTGAAAACTTCATGCGTTCGGCAAACGCGCCGGTAATCAAGGCTGGGGTGATGATCGCAAAGGTCATCTGGTACATCACGAAGACACTTTCCGGGATGGTCGGGGCGATGTGGCTGACAGTCAGCCGGCCCGGGTCCTTGAAGAACGCCATGCCATGCAGCATCAGGCGATCCAGGCCGCCCAGGAATGGCGAGCCCGGCGTGAATGCCAGGCTGTAACCCAGTGCGACCCACAACACGGTAACGATGCAAACCGAAATGAAACTGTGCGCCATGGTGCCAAGGACATTCTTTTTGCGCACCATGCCGGCGTAAAACAATGCCAGCCCGGGAATGGTCATCAGCAATACCAGCGCCGTGGCAGCGAGCATCCAGGCGGTGTCGCCCGGATTGATTTTGGTGGCATCCACGAACATCGGCACAGTCGGTGCCGCGACCGGCAAGGCGGTCTGCGCGGCGGTGGTTGCAACAACCTGCGACTCGTCGGCGCGGGCCGGTGACGTCGCCGCCAACGTGAACAAGGTTGCTGCTGCAACCAGAACGAATAATGCCCTGACTCGCATGAATATCCTCCGTGACGGTGGGAATTCCTGCGCCAGGGAGACGGCGCAGTGGCTGCAGTTTGCTACCAAAAGTCAGCGATTGCAGTCAGGCGAGTATGCAGGATAGGTTGGTTGACGACAACTTGTGGCGTCAATGTTGGAAAGAAAAACCGGTGATTTTTGTCGCGCTGGAGTAACAATCGGGCCAAAAACGGCTCCGGATTGCCGTGGCGACAACGGTTTTGCGATCCGCACGTTGTCGCCGTGACTGCCTTGTCAGCAACCGTTAGTCAAAACCACATGCGCTTGAACACGCCATCACGGTCGACCACAGCGTGCTTGATGGCAGAAGCAACGTGCAGCGCGACCAGGCCGGTCAGCACCCATGCCACGGTGCCGTGGATGTCAAAGAACTGCTCAGACAAATCGTGGTTGGGCGCAACCAGCACTGGCAAGGCGATGCCGAAAAAGGCCATCCCATGCTTGCTCAGCGCGGCGCCGATCATCCCGGTCAGCGGCATGACAACCAGGCACGCATACAGCAACCAGTGGGTGATGGCGGCGGCGCGCACTTGCCATTGCGGCAGGCTGGCGGGCAGCTTCTCGGGGCGATTGCCGGCGCGCCAGAGCAGACGCAGCAGCACCAGCGCGACCACTACCAGGCCGACCGATTTGTGCAGATCGAAATACCAGCCGCTGTTGGGCTCGTCCTCGATCGACATCATGTACCAGCCCAGTCCCGTCATGCCGGTGACCAGCAATGCCAGCAGCCAGTGCAGCAGGATTGCCGGGGTCGCATAGCGCCATTGGCCGTTGAGCTGATCATGGCGGGAGGAGTGCGTATTCATGGATTTCCTTTTGAAGTGTTCCTGCGAAATGGATTGGCAACGCTGCAATCCGTTGCCACTGCAGTCATCATACGACCCAGCGGCCATCGCGATAGACTTCTTCGCCACCCAGTTGCACCGAATGTGTAATCGCAAACACATCCACATGGTGCCGTACCACGCCGCGCTTGAAGCCGGGCTTGGCATACACGCCATGCTTGGCGCCCAGCGACAGGTGAATCCCGCACATGCGTTCGAAGGTGCCGATGTCGCTGACGGTGCAGTCGCGGTTGAACGCGCGGTTCATGCCAAAGCCGAGTTCGCGCAGCCAGACCTCGCCCTCATCGGCGCGAATGTTGTCCAGTACCTGGTCGAATTCCGGCGTGCTGTCGATCACGGCGCTGACGCGGCCTTTCGTGATCACCAGCGTGATCGGTTGCGCTGGCTGGTTGACGGCAAAATTGGTGTCGCCGAAGACAAAGATGCGCACCCGGCCATTCACGGATTCGAGATCGCGTGCCTCGGTAAATACTTCGCCAATCGGAAACTGGCCGCCGACATTGGTCATGCCTGCGTAGTCGCCGATATTCACCTTGGCCGATTCCAGCGGGCCGTCAAAAATCAGCTGTGCGCCATCGCTGTCGACCACTGCCGAATTGGCGTTGTCGATGCGCGCCTGCAAGGCCCGGCCGGTGCCGCGGTAATACGCCGCATCGTAAGCAAGCGCTGCGATGTAGTGCAGCGATTGCGCGCCCGGCATGCGCGCCAGATGCGGATGCTCGATGACCTTGAGCGCGCGCTTGAACAGCTCGACGCGAATCCGGTAGGCATCGAGGCGGAAGTTGGTCGACTGGATCAATACCACCAGATCGCCGGCTGCGAGCAGCGCAAATTGCGCCTGGATAGCTGCCGGCGACACCGCATCGAAATCGATGAAATGCGCCGCCGGCAAACAGCGGCGATAGGCCTCGGTCAGTGCCACAGCCAGCTGGCAGGCAGTATCGAAAACGACGATGGCCGACTGCGCCGGCGTGGTTTCGATGGCCAGCGTCAGCACGTCCTGCAGATGGCGTGCCGCGGTGGCGACGGCGGATTCGGGCAGCAACGAGACTGGATCGGTAGGGGACGACATCAAGGGGAGTGGTAGCGGCAAGGCGTGAACGCGAAGCGCGTATTTTACCTCGGTGGAATGCGCCGACGGCATCTGGTTCGGAGCGCGATGCCGGCAGGCATTGCATCCGGCGATGCGTTCGGCTGCCAGCATCAATGAATGGGCATTTGCACAAGCATTTTCGGAATCCTTATCCTAAAATACCGATCAGTCCAATATTTCACCAGTCGGTCATTTTGCAGTATTCCCAGTCACAGACCCGGAGCGCAATGGACTGCTCAGTCGGCTCGGCGCACCTGGACGGGGATGGATCAAGTCAGCTGTATCACTTTCTCGGTATCACTTTATCGGTATCAATTCATCAGTATCACTTCGTCGGTATCACTTCACCGGTATCACGTCATTTTTCCAAACCGTTTCAGTTTTTGAGGAGAGCAAGAAATGAAGCCTTTGTCGAAATGGGTTGTTGCCATCGTCGCAGCGAGCATCGTGGCTGGCTGCGGCGGCGACTCAGCGTCCAATACCCAACTGCGCGTCATCCATGCTTCGGCCGATGCGCCCAACGTGGATGTGCTGGTCGGCGGCACCACCGTGCTGACCAACGTACCCTACAAGACCGCGTCCGGGTTTCTCACCATTGCGAGCGGAACCACGCGGGTTCAGGTCAATCCGACCGGCGCCGCGACCAGCGTCATCGATGTCTCGCCGGCATTGAACCGCGACCGTAAATATTCTGCGGTGGCAGTCGGTTCGGCAGCGGCCGCGGCGCCGGCCGCGCAAAAGATCAGCGCGGTTCTGGTTGATGATCCGGGCAATGCGCCGGCTTCCGGCAACGTCAAGATTCGCGTCGTGCACGGCGCGCCGGCGGTGCCTGCAGTTGACATTTACGTGACTGCGCCAGGTGCGACCCTGCCGGCGCTGCCAACCATTGCGGCGCTGGCGTACACCGGCGTCGCCCCGGCCTCCGGGCAACTGGCGCTTGAAGTTCCTGCCGGAAATTACGAAGTCCGCGCCACGCTGGCCGGGTCGCGCACCGTCGCGTTCGATTCGGGCCAGGTTGCCCTGGCAGCGAACGCCGACTTGCTGATGACGGCCATTCCGGCCTCGGGCGTCGCGCCGGTCGGGTTGCTGGTCGCGCCTGCCACGGGCGCGGCGTTCGTGATCAGCGATAACCGCGCGGCGCTGCGGGTTGCGCATTTCGCGCCAAACGTTCCTGCCGTGGATGTCTTCCTGAAAGCGCCCGGCGCGGCCAACAGCGCTGACAATCGGGCCTTGCAGAATGTCGCGTTCCCGGCCAACTCGGGTTACCTGACGGTTCCCTCCGGAACCTACGATGCCTCGGTCGCACTGACCGGCACCCTGGCGGGCGTGCTTGACCTGAACGGTGCGGCGCTGGCGCCCAATACCAGCACCAGCGTGGCCGCCATCGGCCTGCTCGGCGGCAGTGGCGCACAGGCCTTGCAACTGAAGGCGTTTGCCGATGACCGGGTGCCGGTGGCCGGCAAGGCCAAGGTGCGGGTGCTGCATCTGGCGCCGGATGCGCCTGCGGTCGACGTGGTCGTGTTGAGCGGTCCCGGCGTGATCGCGGCGACGGCGGTGTCGAACCTGGCCTATCCGAACGCCACCTCGGCCAGCCTGCAGCTGGTGCCCGGCACCTATACGCTGGCGGTGGTGCCGACCGGCGCTGCCACACCGATCCTGCCGAGCGCGGCTGGCGTGACGGTGACATTGACCGACGGACAGGTCGCCACGATTGCAGCGATTGGCTGCCTCAATACGAGCAGCGGCGCGTGTATCGGCGGGCAGCCGTTTGCGTTGACGGTGCTGGCCGATAACTGAGCCCCGTGATCCACGCTCCCGCCGCCGCACGATGCAGCGGCGGGAGGGGCATTGTCAGCCGTGCTGCTGTTGCCTAAGTCTGGATTCGGCCAGCAGGTGCTCCTGAAACACACTGGCAACCGGCGACAGGGTTCTGCCCAGAAAATGCACCACATGCCACTGCGAGTTGATCGGGAAGCCCTTCACATCCAGGATGGTGACAGCCTGCTCGGCGGCATTGGCCTGCAGCGCATGGCGCGACACTACCGCAATGCCAAGGTCGCCGGCCACGGCTTCCTTGATGGCTTCATTGCTGCCCAGTTCCAGACGCACTTGCGGTGTGAATTTCTGCTGCTTGAAAAACGTATCTACCGCCATGCGCGTGCCGGAGCCGGGTTCGCGCAGGATGAAGCGCTGGCTGCGCAGTGCGGCAAGCTCGATCCCTCGACGCCGGCATAGCGGATGCGCATTGGCCGCAATCACCACCAGTGGATTGGCCATGAACACCTGGTCGGCCAGCGCGATATCGGCGGGCGGCATCGACATGATGCACAGGTCATCGAGGTTTTCCCGCAGCCGCTGCAGCACGCCATCCCGGTTCAGCACTTCGAGCGCGATGTCGATGTCCGGATAGATCGCACAAAACGACCCCAGCAAGCGTGGCACGAAATACTTGGCGGTACTGACGACCGCCACCCGCAGCTTGCCGCGCTTGATTCCCTTGATCTGGTCGGCCTTCTGTTCGAACGCATCCCATTCATTGGCGATCCCGCGCGCGGTGCGGGCCAGCTCGCGCCCGAGCTCGGTCAGATGGACGCGCCGTGCGATCACGTCATACAGCGGCAGGCCGACCGCATCCGACACCGCGCGCAACTGCATGGAGGCAGTCGGCTGGCTGATGTGCATCGCACGCGCAGCACCGCCGACGCTGCCGGTGTCGGCCAGCGCCAGAAACAGCCGCAGTTGGCGGGAAGTGATATGCATAGGGTTTGATCTATCCGAGCGTGGCGAAAATCGATTTTACTTTATGCAACCGTTTCCCTAGCATCGCGGTTGAAAGGAATCCACCCATGCACAATCTTCTCGACCCAGCCATTCTGTTCTTCCTGTTCGGCGTCCTCGCCGGCGCCCTCAAATCCAATCTGGAGATTCCCCAACCGGTCTCGCGTTTCTTGTCGCTGTATCTGCTGATGGCGCTCGGGCTCAAGGGCGGCTTTGCGCTGGCCCATTCCGGGCTCACCGCCCAGGTCGCCACCAGTCTCGGCTGTGCCGTGCTGCTGGCGGTGGTGGTGCCGTTGCTCGGGTATTGCGTCCTGCGGCGCTTCCTGTCGGGCTTCGATGCGGCCGCGGTCGCGGCCACCTACGGCTCGGTCAGTGCGGTGACCTTCGTCACGGCAGTGCAGACCCTGGAAAATCAGCATGTGGTATTCGGCGGCTACATGTCCGCCGCGATGGCCCTGATGGAGTCGCCGGCAATCATTCTGGCGGTGTTGCTGGCCAATGGACTGCGGCAGCGTCAGCCGTCGCCAGTGACCGGCGCACCGACGACGCAGCCCGGCGGCGTACCGCTGCGCACCATCCTGCATGCCTCGCTGACCGACGGTGCGCAACTGCTGCTGGTCGGCGCGATGATCATTGGCATCCTCAGCGGCGATGCCGGCAAGGTCTCGATGCAGCCGTTTTCCGCCGACATTTTCAAGGGTATGCTGGCCTTCTTCCTGCTCGACATGGGGCTGTTGACCGCGCGCAGCCTGACCAATGTGCGCGACAAGTCGCCATGGCTGATCGCCTGGGCCGTGCTGGCGCCGCTGTCGCACGCCACGCTGGCGCTGGGACTGGCCTGGTTGTTGTCGATCCCGGCAGGCGATGCCGCCCTGTTGATGGTGCTGGCCGCGAGTGCCTCCTACATCGCCGTGCCGGCCGCGCTGCGTTATGCGATTCCGGAAGCCAATCCGTCGCTCTACTTTGGCCTGTCGCTGGGAATTACGTTTCCGTTGAATATTGTGTTTGGCATTCCGCTGTATCTCGGTGTGGCGCAGCGGGTGTTGGGGTAGGTGGATGCGCCTGGCGTTGACGCGGTGGTCTCGACTGATGCAACCACACCGATGCGGCGGACGCCAGCCGACGTCACGCTGTCGTTGATCGATGGGAGGATGACGACGATTGCAGCAGTCGGCTGCCTCAATACCAGAGGTGGGCCGGTGCTGGCGGACAGCCGTTGGCGTTGCATGTGCTGGCTGATCGTTGAACGGGCCGCCCGGTTCGCCCGCAGCGGATCGTGGCGCGAGCCAATAGCGTCGCTATTCAGACGGAACCGTTGGCATGCGCACGGTACACAAGCAAATAATGGCCGTTGCGGCGCACATTTTTTTGGCAGCCAATGAATTCAATAAATAGAGTTAATAGCGGACTTGGAAATCCGGCGATCTCGTTGTCGCGTGAAGACACGGCATCAACAGAGACCGCCGCTGCCCCACGTAGCCAGGGCAAGCCTTCGCAGAGCGCAACGTTGCGTCACGATGGCGCAGGTTCAAAAGCGCTCACGCTGCGCCGGAAGGTGGAAGCGTATGGCAAGGAGGCACAACGCATCGCGACCATCGCCACCAACCCGTTGAGTGAAACTCAGCTGCGCGAGACGAAGGCGCTGTATGCGTACGCGCTAAAAACCGACTATGACGCGCAGGTCCAGGCGGCGCTCCGCGCCAGCCTCGAAGACGCATTTGCCCCGATGCGGGATCAAAGCGTGGCGTCGTTCGCGCAGCGTAACGCGCAGATCGATGCCGTGGTGGCGTGGCGCAAACAGCCAAAGAATCCGCTGCCAGAGGAGGCTGCCAATTACCTCAAGGCTCCGGTCCTGGAGAGCATGCGCCGCGATGTCACTCGCGAAATGGCGAGGCTCAAACACACACCATCGCGAAACGCGGCGCAAGCCGAAGCGCAGCAACAGATACTTCGTACCAATGCGCAGAAGATTGACCATATCGTCGGGCTACAGCTCGGAATAAGAAATGAAATGGAGACCGCCTTTATCGATGCGCCGGGGACCACAGCATCATCTCGGCGTCAGCGCGATGCAGAGATCGATGCGCTGGTATGGTGGACGCAATACGCGCCGGCACCCCTGCCGGACGCGGCTTCCCGGCTGCGTCCGGCTGCGCTGCGTGACCTGCGCAAAATGATTGACGATCAGATCAAGGACATCGAATCGATGCCGTGTGCAGGCGACGCCAAGCGCAGGTCGGCGGTACTCGACTGCATGAAAAAAAATCGGCGAGAACTGACCCGGTTGATCGCGCAGTCTGATCGGCGTGGTGGCCAACCGCCTGCATGCGACTCAGGTTCCTTTGGCGGCGCCGTTGGCTCCGTTTCAGCCACTGCCGATCCAGGCAAAAGGGCTACAAAAGAGAAAAAAAATCCCGCGCGGCCCCTTCGCGGCATCCTGAAGACGCCTTCATCGGGACCGCGCGCCAGCGGCAAGACGCGCAAGGTGACGTTTGGGGATGAGGCAGGCCAAAGCCTGACAATTGGCCCGACGCCGCGCCGCGCGGTCTGATCAAGCTAGCCGAGTCGGTTCGCAAAGCTACAGCAGCGAAAAATTCGCTTCGCAACGCGCCGAGGCATCCCCGCGCCGCCCCTTCAAACAACCTGGTGGGCGAGCCGATACAAACTCAGAACGAGAAGACGGTGTGGGTTAAACGTCGCCTTGCGGATGGCAAGGCAGAGGCGAACCGGCTCCCTGCATCCATTAAAAAACCCGCCGATTCCGCGACAAAATCCTTTCATCGCTCGCGTGGCCGACAAACAGGATGCGGATGGTGCGCCAGTCCGGGTGCCTCGAGGTTGAACATCGGAATTCAAGCAACGCCAGGAGGGTTGCTTCGCTTTCCAAACGGAACCATTGGTAGGTGCACGGCACACAAGGGAATGACGGCCAATGCGCCGCACATTTTTTGGAGCGATCAATGAATTCGGTAGGTAATAAATCTAATGGGCTTGGAAATTTGGCGATCCCGTTGCAGCGTGAAGGCCCGCCATCGACAAACTCTGCCGCTGTGCCACCCCCCCCGTGTCAGACTATTTGTCGTGTGATTTTTTCACACTGAAGATCGGACGAATAGGCGTTGCGATCTGGACGACTCGGTTCTTTTTCTTCATTTTGTCCTCCTACCCGCTAGTGGGGTTGGGGGGTACGGGTGGAGCGAAGCGGAACCCGTTCCCCCAAGATTTCAGGGTCGATTTTTTCTTTGCGCTTCGGGGGGACTGTTTTTTATCCCCGCAATGGATCGGTTGTCGCCTCAATATTTAATCCATAGATAGAGGCAGGCAAATGGCAGCACAGTATTCCCAATCGTTCATCGAACAGGCCTTGGTCAAGGCCTTTTCACGCGACCAGCGGTCGGTCACGGCGGTCGCGCTGGACATGAACATCAGTCACCATACGCTAAGATACTGGATGAAAAAGAAGTCATTGGC
>NZ_JAXCHT010000010.1:0-123814 GCF_035984655.1 Actimicrobium sp. GrIS 1.19
GTGTCTGCAGCAACCGAAGTCACCGCAGTGCATTTCCATCAAGTGCCCACACTTATCGGCTGTTAATTGTTAAAGAACTTCTACCGCACTCCGTACCGGCTTCGATCAACTGCACCGACCGCCGCTACTTCATGCACCAGACAAAGCGTTTTGTTTGTCTGCAGCGGAGAGATGAGATTATGCTGCTTTGCTACCCAGTCGTCAACCCCTTTCGCTACCCAATTTCGCACCGTACCGCGTAACAAAACCAGACAACAAACCGACCAGCACCACAACCTCTTCTTGCCCGCCTTTCGACGGGAGCCGAACAATAGCAAGAGTATGGGGCGGATGGCAAGCAGTTTCGATCGATCGATCTCGGCACGCAAAATCTACATCTTCAGGAATATTTTGCACCTCGGTTTGACGAACATTCCCGCATCCAGGATTCCGGTTCAAGCCCGAAGAAATTCGTGTCCTTTTCCGCCAGCCAATTTCGCCCGTTCGAAGCCATGGATTGATGCGGTCGCCGCTCAATTGAGCGAGTTAGGTTGCTGCCAACCTGTTGGGAAAATGCACTCAGCGGCGCATCAACAATTGATGGCGTTTCGATCGCAATTTGAGCCATTGCTTCAGCCATGGAGCGGCAACTTCGTGGGTCGCTCGTACAGTTCTGGCGACGCCTTGAAAGCAATGCTTAGTCATGCGTCAAGAAACCGAGAAGCAAATTTTTCTGTCGCAGAAAGAAAGGACACATCACCTTTGAACTGCGCGTATTATTTAATCACGCTCAAGAAAGTCCTCCGACGCGCTCCTGAGAATTTTCTGCTTGTGGCCTAACCTCAAAGGAAATTTTGATGAAAATCTTTGACAACTACGCAGCTCGATACGAAAGAACACGGGAGGACGAGTTCTCCCTGCAACAGTACTTGGATTTATGCAAACGTGACCGCCTGACGTACGCCACTGCAGCGGAGCGCATGCTCGCGGCGATCGGCGACCCGGAGCTGGTTGACACACGAAACGACACCCGTCTGTCACGCATCTTCGCCAACAAGGTCATCAAAATCTATCCGGCATTTCGTGAGTTCTACGGCACTGAGGAAGTGATCGAACAGGTCGTGTCCTACTTTCGCCACGCAGCGCAAGGACTGGAAGAACGCAAACAAATCTTGTATCTGCTCGGTCCGGTTGGTGGCGGCAAATCGTCGATCGCGGAGAAGTTGAAATCGCTGATGGAGAAGGTGCCGTTCTATGCGATCAAGGGATCTCCCGTCAACGAATGCCCGCTTGGGCTGTTCAACGAAGACGAGGACGGGGCAATTCTCGAAGAAGAGTACGGCATACCCCGACGGTACCTTCGCACCATCCCAAGCCCATGGGCGGTCAAGCGCCTCGAAGAGATGAACGGAGACATCAATCAGTTCCGGGTCGTTCGCAGATATCCCTCCATTCTCAAGCAAATCGCGATTTCCAAGACTGAGCCCGGCGATGAGAATAATCAGGATATTTCATCACTTGTCGGGAAGGTGGACATCCGAAAACTGGAAGAATATGCGCAGGACGACCCGGACGCATATAGCTATTCGGGGGGATTGTGTCTGGCAAACCAGGGATTGATGGAATTCGTGGAGATGTTCAAGGCACCAATCAAGGTTCTTCATCCCCTCCTGACCGCAACCCAAGAAGGGAATTTCAAGGGCACCGAGGGCTTCGGTGCGATCCCCTTTGACGGCATAATCTTGGCGCATTCAAACGAGTCCGAATGGAAGACATTCAAGAACAACAAGAACAATGAAGCTTTTCTCGATCGAATTTATATCGTCAAGGTCCCGTACTGCCTTCGTGTAACAGACGAGACCAAGATCTACGAAAAATTGCTGCGAAACTCGTCGCTGGCGCAAGCCCCATGCGCTCCCGGAACGCTCAAAATGATGGCGCAGTTTGCGATCCTTTCGCGACTTGCGGAACCAGAAAATTCAAGTATTTTCAGCAAGATGTTGATTTACGATGGCGAGAACCTGAAGGACACCGATCCAAAGGCGAAATCCATGCACGAGTACACGGATTATGCTGGCGTCGATGAGGGCATGAACGGCCTGTCAACACGCTTTGCCTTCAAGATTCTTTCCAAGGTTTTCAATTTCGACACCACGGAAGTGGCTGCCAATCCAGTGCACCTATTGTATGTGCTTGAACAACAGGTTGAGCGCGAACAATTTCCGCCTGAAATTGAACAAAAATATTTTGCCTACATCAAAGAGCACCTGGCACAGCGTTATGTCGAGTTCATTGGCAAGGAAATACAAACGGCGTATCTCGAAAGCTACTCCGAGTACGGCCAGAATATTTTTGACCGGTATGTGACTTTTGCAGATTTCTGGATTCAGGATCAGGAATTCCGGGACCCGGACACGGGCGAAAGTTTTGACCGGAACTCGTTAAATCAGGAACTGGAAAAAATAGAGAAGCCGGCTGGGATATCAAACCCAAAAGATTTTCGGAACGAGATTGTTAATTTTGTACTGCGCGCCAGGGCGCAGAACAGCGGGAAAAATCCGGCATGGACCAGTTACGAGAAACTCCGTACGGTCATCGAAAAGAAAATGTTTTCGAATACGGAGGAACTGCTGCCTGTCATTTCCTTCAATGCGAAGGGCAGCGCTGATGACGCCAACAAGCATCAGGAGTTTGTCGCAAGAATGGTTGAAAAGGGATACACAGCGAAGCAGGTCCGGTTGCTGTGCGAGTGGTATTTGCGGGTACGAAAATCATCTTGACGTCTGCGCCTTGCATGTCGTCGGTGTCAGTAATAGCCGCCTTGAAATAAGATCATTTGCAGGAGTGCATTTTGGTTCATCTTATCGATAGACGTTTGCAGGGGAAGAATAAATCTGCGGTGAATCGCGAGCGCTTTCTTCGACGCTACAAAAGTCAGATCAAGGACGCGGTCACGCGGTCAATCAAGGGGCGCTCCATTACTGATATGGAGAGCGGTGAGAAAGTTTCGATTCCGGTCAAGGACGTAAATGAGCCAAATTTCGGCCACGCCCATGGGGGAGTATGGGAAACGGTACGCCCAGGAAATCGGGAATATTTAAAGGGTGATGAAGTCGAGCGTCCAGAAGGCGGCGCTGGCTCGGGGCAGGGAAAAGCCGGCAACAGCGATCAAACTGGCGAGGACGATTTCATGTTCGAGCTTACCAAAGAAGAATTCATGAATTACTTCTTTGAAGACCTTGAATTGCCTAACCTCGTAAAGACGCAACTCACCTCGACGAAGGACTTCAAATCTGCCCGTGCCGGATACAACATGTCGGGTACGCCTTCAAATATCCATGTCCTGCGTTCATTGCGTGGTGCATTGGGTCGGCGTATTGCAGTGGGTGGTGCGTCGCGCAAACTGTTGCGTGCCGCAGAGTCCGAGCTTGAGCAGCTGGAGGATGCGAGGCCTCGTAACGATTTACGCATCGCAGAGTTGAAACGGGAGATTCATCATTTGCGCACCCGGCTACTGGCGATTCCGTTTATTGATCCCTTCGACTTGCGCTATAGCAATCGAATAAAAGTTCCGAAACCCTCCAGCCAGGCTGTGATGTTCTGCATCATGGATGTATCTGGCTCGATGGATGAGCAGAAAAAGGACACCGCGAAGCGGTTCTTTATTCTCCTCTACCTATTCTTGACACGCGCTTATGAAAAAATCGACGTCGTATTCATTCGGCATCACATCACAGCAATGGAAGTGGACGAACACGATTTTTTTCATTCGCGGGAGTCAGGTGGAACGGTGGTGTCTTCGGCCCTGCATCTACTTACCAAGATCATGCGAGAGCGCTACGCCAGCACTGATTGGAACAGCTATGTCGCACAGGCTTCCGATGGCGACAATTGGGACAGCGACTCCATCAATTGCCGGCGACTCATGATCGAAACCGTCATGCCGGCGGTTCAGTACTATGCCTACGTTGAGATCACTGATGGCGCGCCTCAGAATCTTTGGCAGGAATATGCGCAAATTCCGGCCTACCATCGACACTTTGCGATGCAGAAAATAGCTTCTCCAACGGACATTTATCCAGTGTTTCGCGAGCTGTTTCGCAAACAGGTGAAGCGATGAACCGCAAAGCTGACGTTGCCCACGTGGCCCCCTACAAATTGCCCGAACAGTCAGAATGGACCTTCGAGTTAATTGATCGGATTCATGACGAAATTCGCAGGGTTGCGGGAAATTTCGGGCTTGACACCTATACCAACCAATTGGAGATCATCAGTGCAGAGCAGATGATGGACGCCTATGCGTCAGTTGGCATGCCCGTTTCATATCATCACTGGTCATTTGGAAAACATTTCCTCTCCACGGAAAAAGGCTATCGCCGAGGGCAGATGGGATTAGCCTACGAAATCGTCATCAATTCGGATCCATGCATTGCCTATTTGATGGAGGAAAACAGCTTGACCATGCAGGCTCTGGTCATCGCGCACGCCGCCTATGGCCACAATTCCTTCTTTAAGGGAAATTATCTGTTCCGTGCCTGGACAGACGCGGAGGCCATTGTTGATTACATGTTGTTTGCGCGAAATTACATTGCCGAATGTGAGCGTCGTCATGGCATCGAAGCTGTTGAATTGATTCTTGACTCATGTCATGCGCTGCAAAATTATGGCGTTGATCGCTATAAACGCCCGGCAAAACTGTCGCTTGAAAAAGAGTACGCGCGCCAAGAGGAGCGCGAGGCGTATTTGCAGTCGCAAGTAAACCACCTGTGGCGCACCCTTCCGCGACGCGAAGAGGAAGAGGCCGACAAATTGCCTGCCCGCTTCCCATCAGAACCGCAGGAGAATTTGCTCTATTTCATTGAAAAATACGCGCCTCTGCTGGAGCCTTGGGAGCGGGAAATCGTGCGAATCACAAGGAAGATCTCGCAGTATTTTCATCCGCAACGCCAGACGCAGGTAATGAACGAGGGTTGGGCGACCTTCTGGCACGACACGATACTGAACCAACTCTACGATGAGGGCGTGGTCGGGAATGGCTTCATGATGGAATTTCTTCAGAGCCATACGAATGTCATCTATCAACCATCAATTCACAGTCCCTACTTCAATGGCATAAACCCCTATGCCCTGGGTTTTGCAATGATGCGCGATATCCGGAGAATTTGTGAAAGCCCCACTGAGGAGGACCGACAATGGTTTCCCGACATCGCAGGCAGCGATTGGCGCATTGCGTTGGACTTCGCGATGCGCAACTTCAAGGATGAAAGCTTTATTGCCCAATACTTGTCACCAAAACTGATTCGTGACTTCCATTTCTTTGCGGTTCTGGACGATGACAAGGAAGACAAGTTGCAGATTTCAGCGATTCACGACGAAGCGGGATATCGCCATGTTCGGCAACGCCTTGCAAATCAATACAATCTCGGTGACAGGGAACCAAATATTCAGGTTTGGGCGGTTGACACCCATGGCGATCGCGCACTCACGCTTCGGCATGCGCAATTTCAGCGCCGCCCGCTCAATCAACAGGCTGATGAGGTGCTGAAACATGTGGCGCGGTTGTGGGGATTTGACGTACATCTGGAGACAGTCTCCCCGGATGGAAAGCTGATCAGCACATTGAATTGCAAGGCGGAAAAAAGGCACAGAAAAAACTAGAGAGCTTTCAACCCATTCGACCGGGGTGTTGAGACAGACTACTTTTTCAGCAAGCCGAGAATTTCAAAAAGCTCGGCCCGAATTTCAGAAAAACGCATGTCCACCAATCCGCTTTCGTCGATCCCTTCGGCGCCCGCATCGAGGCCAGTAATTCGGGAATCAAGCTTGTTGCGGGCGCCACTGATCGTAAAGCCTTGCTCATAAAGAAGCTCGCGAATACGCCGAATCAAAAGCACCTCGTGGTGCTGATAATACCGTCGGTTTCCCCGGCGCTTGACCGGCTTAAGCTGGGTAAATTCCTGCTCCCAATAACGCAGCACATGCGGTTTAACGCCACATAATTCGCTGACTTCGCCAATCGTGAAATAGCGCTTTGCGGGGATCAGTGGGAGTACGATCAGGTCGGACTTATTGGAGCGGTCGTTCATTGGATCGGATTAGGCAACGCTTACCAGTGATTCAGTGCTCGAATTTTCGACCATCCCTTTGAGCTTCTGACTGGCATGAAAGGTGACGACTCGTCGTGCGGTTATAGGGATCTCTTCGCCCGTCTTCGGGTTCCTGCCGGGGCGTTGCGGTTTGTCCCGCAATTGAAAATTTCCAAAACCAGAGAGCTTGACGGCTTCACCACGCTCGAGCGCATTCCGAATTTCATCAAAAAAGGTTTCGACCATATCCTTTGCTTCACGCTTGTTCAGACCGACCTGCTCGAACAACAGCTCAGCAAGTTCCGCCTTCGTCAGTGTAGGAAGCTCACCCTCGGCCTGTGTGCGAATCTGGGCCTCCAGCATTGCGCGGGTGAGATCAGCACTCAAGACAGACTGAAATTCTGCAGAGTTAACGTCGTTCATGATTTTGCTCCCGGCCTGCTCTATGTACGCAATCTTGCGCCATGCTTCTTATCGACGGCAGAGAGAAACGCAGACATGGCGGCGTCAACTCTTTCGTCCTGCAATGTACTTTGAGTATCTTGTAACGTGAATCGGAATGCAAGACTTTTCTGGCCGTATGGCAATCCTGCGCCGCGATATTCATCAAATAAAACAATGGCTTGCAACACATTGCATACTGGGTTAGCGCGTTTTTGCTCGTTGAATTCGTCAATCAAAGTCTGAGCGGAAATGGCCTGATCGACAACAACTGCCAGGTCGCGCGTCACTGCCGGAAACCTGGAAATCTCCACAAATTCCGGCAACGAACGCTCCTGCAGAATTGCCGTATCGATTTCAAAGACCACCGGAGGCAATGGCAATTCATAGCGTTGCTGCAAACGTGGATGCAGCTCGCCAATGAACCCAACGTTCACGCCTTTAACCACTATGGTCGCCGAGCGCCCGGGGTGCAATGCCGGGTGCTGAGCTGGAACAAATTGCAGTGCATTCGGGGCCATCAGTGCTTCAAGGTCTGCTTTGATATCGAAATAGTCGACAGGTCGAGCAGCCAAACCCCATTGCTCATCACACACCGGGCCATAGGCCAGTGCCGACAGGCGCTTCGGTTGCGCGTAGCCGGCCACGCTCAGGGGGCCATCCACCACGGCGGAATCGCGCAAATACACCGCACCAATCTCAAAGATTCGCACCCTGCTCACTTTACGATTGAGGTTATATTTAACATTGGCAACAAGACTGCCGATGAGCGTGGTCCGCATCACGCCAAGCTGGTTGGCAATCGGATTTCGCAGTTTAATTGGGGCGTCGTTGCCGGCAAAGTCGCGCTCCCAGGCTTCATCGACAAAACTGAAATTAATAACTTCCTGGTAATCCATGTCAGCAATTTGACGCCGCACGGTAAACAGCGACCGGCTGGCTTCCGGTGCGATTAGCATGGCACTGGCGGCAACGGGAGGCAACGCCGGAATGTTTTCGAAGCCAAACACGCGCGCCACTTCTTCGATCAAATCTTCTTCGATTTCCATGTCGAACCGGAAGGAAGGTGGGGTCACCGCAAACAGCCCTGGTGTGTGCGAATACTGGAAACCCAGCCGGGAAAATATATCGGCAATCTCGGCGTCAACGAAGGGAACCCCAATTACCTTGCTGGCGCGTTCGGTACGCAGTGTCACGGGGAGGCGCTTCGGCAAATCGAGTATTTGATCGGATACTGGTCCAACCTTCGTCTTGCCGGGTTGGCCACAAATTTCGATCAGTAACGCTGTGATACGTTCGATGCTCGACACCGTTGTGGCGAAGTCAACCCCGCGTTCAAACCGATGGCCCGCATCGGTTGAGAAATTGAATCGTCGCGAGCGACCCTGGATGGCACCTGGCCACCAGAAGGCAACCTCAAGATAAATGTCCTCGGTATCCAGCGATACCGACGTCGCATCCCCGCCCATGATGCCGGCGAGGGATTCCAGGGCATGGTCATCGGCGATTACGCCGACCCATTCGTCGACCGCGACAGTATTGCCATTCAGCAGTTTCAGAGACTCGCCGGGCCGCCCCCAGCGAACCTGCAATCCGCCGTGAATTTTGGCAAGATCAAACACATGACTTGGTTGGCCGAGCTCAAGCATGACGAAATTGGAAATGTCGACCAATGCCGAAATCGACCGTTGCCCACTGCGCTCAAGGCGTTGCTTCATCCAGTTGGGGGTTGGTGCGCGAGCATTCAGGCCGCGAATGACACGTCCGGAAAACCTGCCGCAGAGATCGGGAGCAGCAACCGTTACAGGCAATATCTCGTCGAGATCAACCGGCGCTTTTTCGTACGACGGCATGACCAGTGTCGTTCCGGTCAGCGCAGCGACTTCGCGCGCGACTCCCAGTACGGACAGACAATCCGCCTTGTTTGGCGTTAATTTGATTGTGAACTTCAGGTCATTGAGTTGAAGATAGTCACGAACATTCTGGCCGACCGGCGCATCCTGCGGCAAATCAAGCAGTCCGCCTTGCTCCTCGGAGAGTTTGAGCTCTTTCGCGGAACACAGCATGCCCTGCGACTCGACGCCCCGCAACTGTCCGACCTTTATTTCAAAGACCTTGCCATCGTCGCCCGGTGGCAGCACCGCGCCAACCATGGCGCAAGCGACTTTCATTCCTGCCCGCACATTGGGCGCGCCGCAAACGATATTCAGTGGTGTACCACTGCCGACATCCACCTTGCAGACATTGAGCCGATCGGCATTTGGATGGCGCGCAAGCTCGAGGACGGCGCCAACGACGACGTTGGAAAATGGAGGTGCAACCGGTTCGACACCCTCAACTTCAAGGCCCGACATGGTCAGCAAATGCGACAATTCATCCGAACTCATTGTCGGATCCACCATCGTACGAAGCCAGCTTTCAGAGAATTGCATGGAAATACCTTCAGGCGACACGCGTCGCATCAATCAGGCGGTATTTGGCAAATGACATGTCATTCGCTGTTCCCGCGGCAGGTTTATTAGTTGAATTGTTTGAGGAAACGTAAATCGCCCTCGTAAAACAGTCGGAGATCGCTAATGCCGTACCTCAGCATCGTGAGACGTTCAAGACCAGATCCGAACGCGAAACCAATAAACTGCTCTGGATCGAGGCCCATATTCCGTACCACATCCGGGTGAACTTGCCCTGCGCCCGACACTTCGAGCCAACGCCCTTTCAATGGACCGCTTCCAAAGGCAATATCAATCTCCGCTGAAGGCTCGGTAAAGGGGAAATAGGAGGGCCGAAAGCGCACCTGAAGGTTATCAGTCTCAAAAAAGGCTTTGACAAAATTGAGGTACACGCCTTTTAGGTCAGCAAAGCTGATGTCTTCGGCAATCCAGAGTCCTTCTACCTGATGAAACATCGGCGAATGGGTCGCATCGCTGTCGACGCGATAGGTACGCCCTGGCGCAATGACCTTGATCGGCGGTTTGTTCATGCGCGCGTACCGCACTTGCATTGGGCTCGTGTGCGTGCGCAGCAGCAACGGCTTGCCCTGGGTATCGTCACCATCGATATAAAACGTATCCTGCATTGAGCGCGCAGGATGGTTCTCCGGGCTGTTAAGCGCCGTAAAATTGGTCCAGTCGGTTTCGATTTCCGGACCGTCGGCAACATCAAAGCCAATCGACGAAAAAATTGCTTGGACGCGTTCCCATGTGCGCATGACCGGGTGAATGCCGCCCATGCCTCGCCCTCGTCCGGGCAAAGTAACATCGATCGACTCAGCGGCAAGCCTCGCCTGCAATTGCGCGTCGGAAAGGGCGTCGCGTCGCGAAGTCAGCGCGAATTCAATTTTTTCTTTTGCCGCATTGATGATTGCGCCCTGCACTTTGCGTTCATCTGGTGCGAGCTTGCCGAGGCTTTTCATTTGCTCGGTAATTTGGCCGGTTTTACCAAGATATTTTGCTTTCGCGTTTTCAAGTGCAGCCGCGTCGGGCGCTTCTTTGAAATCAGCTTCGGCTTGTACGACGAGTTGTTCGAGGGAGTTCATGCGCGGTTTCCCGTTGAGGAAAAAATGGACTGAAAATGACGGCAAAAATAAAACGGGGCACAGGTCTTAAACCTCTGCCCCGCCAGATGGGCCGCCGATAGGCGACCCGTACTCCAAATACGATTACGCGGCGAAGTTGGCTTTCACCTGATTGACAATGGCGGCAAATGCCGGCTTGTCCATCACTGCCATATCAGCCAGAACCTTGCGGTCCAGACCAATCGAAGCGCGCTTCAGACCGTTCATGAATACGCTATAGGTCATGCCATGCTCGCGGGACGCCGCGTTGATACGCGTAATCCACAGTGCACGGAAGACACGCTTTTTATTGCGGCGATCACGATATGCATACTGACCAGCACGCATAACTGCTTGCTTGGCGATCCGATAGACTTTACTGCGACGTCCGCGATAGCCTTTGGCTTGGTCGAGGACTTTCTTATGGCGGGCCCGTGCTGTGACCCCACGTTTTACTCTAGGCATAGTAACTCCTTAAATTTGAGTGTGAGGTTAAGCGAACGGCATCATCGCGCGCACCGAAACCATGTTTGTGGCATGGACTTCTTTGGCACCGCGCAATTGACGTTTGGTTTTCGTGGTTTTCTTGGTCAGAATGTGACGTTTAAACGCGGAACCGCGCTTAACAGTACCACCCGGACGGACGCGGAAGCGCTTTTTGGCGGCGCTTTTCGTTTTCATTTTAGGCATAGCAGCTCTGTCCTGTGGACAGCTCCATTTTTAACATGATTGCAGGTGGCAACATTTTCGTTACGCTTGGATGCCTGCTCTCACTTGTCATGCGTCGGAATCGAGTCCGACGCTATTGTGCAGATTTGCCATCGCAGGCAAATCGGTACGAATTCGATTACTTCTTCTTCTTTGGCGCCAGGATCATGATCATCTGACGCCCTTCCATCTTCGGCCACTGCTCAACCTGACCATATGGCTCAAGATCAAGCTTCAGGCGTTCGAGCATCCGTACACCGATATCCTGATGCGCCATCTCGCGGCCGCGGAAGCGCAGCGTGATCTTGGTTTTGTCACCATCATCAAGGAATTTGATCAGGTTACGAAGCTTGATGCCGTAGTCGCCATCATCGGTGCCAGGACGGAACTTCACTTCCTTGACCAGAATGATCTTTTGCTTCAACTTCGCTTCGTGGGCCTTCTTCTGCTCCTGGTACTTGAACTTGCCGTAGTCCATCAGGCGTGCGACCGGCGGTTGCGCAGTAGGCGCAATTTCAACCAGATCGACGTTTGCCTCTTCCGCCATGCGGAAGGCTTCGGCCAGAGTCACGATACCAAGTGCTTCGTTCTCTACCCCACTCAAACGCAACTCGGGCGCTGTAATTTCACCGTTGATGCGATGGGATTTGTCAGTAGCTATTGTAATTTCCTTTTAAAATCAAATGATTAAGCCGTGCTATCGCGACTCGGAATTCCGATCAGGCTTTGGTTTCCACCTCATTGACGAGGCGCTCAACCAGTGTGTCAACCGGCATTACACCGAGATCGACATTGCCCCGCGCACGCACGGCCACCGTACCTGCATCCCGCTCCTTGTCGCCAATGACGACGATGTATGGAACCTTCTGGACGGAATGCTCGCGTATTTTATAGGTTATTTTCTCGTTGCGCAAATCGAGCTGCACCCTAAACCCTTGTTTCTTCAGGTTTTGTGCGATTCCTTGCGCATAGTCGGCCTGACCTTCGGAGATGTTAAGAACCACCACCTGTACCGGTGCCAGCCATATTGGCAAGGCACCCGAATAGTTTTCGATCAACATGCCGATGAAGCGTTCGAACGAACCCAAAATAGCCCGATGCAACATTACCGGCACTTTCCTGCTGTTGTCCTCAGCGACGTATTCCGCGCCAAGGCGGATCGGCATCGAGAAATCAACCTGCATCGTGCCGCATTGCCACATCCGGCCGATCGCGTCGGTCAGCGTGTATTCAATTTTCGGACCATAGAATGCGCCCTCACCCGGTGAGATTTCGAAAGCGCAACCCGATCGCTTCAACGATTCGATCAGCGCAGTTTCCGCCTTGTCCCAAGCCTCGTCGGAACCGACGCGCTTGTCAGGGCGGGTCGCAACTTTGTAGGTGATGCTGGCGAATCCGAAGTCCGCATAGACCTTGTGAAGCAGAGCGGTGTAGGCGACGCACTCCTCGAGGATCTGATCTTCCGTGCAGAAGATGTGTCCGTCGTCCTGCGTAAATCCGCGTACCCGCATGATGCCGTGCAACGAGCCTGAGGGTTCGTTACGGTGACACTGCCCGAACTCGCCATAACGCAGCGGCAGGTCGCGGTAAGAGCGCATGTCGGAGCAGAAAATCTGGACATGCCCGGGGCAATTCATTGGCTTCAACGCATACGACCGGTTTTCCGAGTCGGTGGTGAACATGTTTTCCTTGTAGTTCTCCCAATGTCCCGATTTTTCCCACAGGCTGATGTCCAGAATTTGTGGCGCCTTGACTTCCTGGTAGCCATTATCCTGATAAACCCTGCGCATGTACTGCTCGACTTGCTGCCACACCGACCAGCCTTTCGGGTGCCAGAAAATCATGCCTGGCGCTTCTTCCTGAAAATGGAACAGGTCGAGCAAACGACCCAGCTTTCGGTGATCGCGCTTTTCTGCTTCCTCCAGCATGTGAAGATGCGCCTCCTGATCTTCCTTCCTCGCCCAGGCCGTTCCATAGATACGCTGCAGCATTTCATTTTTCGAATCACCGCGCCAATAGGCACCGGCCAGCTTCATCAGCTTGAACACTTTCAGCTTGCCGGTGGAAGGCACATGGGGACCGCGACAAAGGTCAGTGAATTTTCCTTCGGTGTACAACGACACCTCCTGATCAGCGGGAATCGAACCGATCAGCTCTGCCTTGTAAGCTTCGCCCAGCGACTGGAAATACGCGATTGCCTCATCGCGCCCCATCACCTGGCGGGTAACAGGCTCGTCCTTCTTCGCCAGCTCAACCATTTTCTTTTCAATGGCAACCAGATCTTCCGGTGTGAACGGGCGCTTGTAGGAGAAATCGTAATAGAAGCCGTTCTCGATGACCGGCCCGATCGTCACTTGCGCCTCCGGGAACAGTTCCTTGACGGCGTAGGCCAGAAGATGTGCTGTCGAATGGCGAATCACATCGAGACCTTCGGGATCTTTGTCGGTAATGATCGCCAGCTCTGCGTCGTGGTCAATTACGAAAGATGTGTCGACGACCTTGCCATCCACCTTTCCGGCCAGCGCTGCCTTGGCCAATCCGGCGCCTATACTGGCAGCGACCTGCGCAACCGTGACAGGTTGCTCGAATTGTCGCTGGGAACCATCAGGAAGGCGAATCGAAAGCATGTTTTACTCCATGACCTGCGCCGTGCCTGCCGCAGTCAGATTGAATGAAATTTTCAGGAAAATTCGGGCGAAAAAAAACGCGATCCAGTCGCGCTTTTTCGGTAGCTCATCAACGAAAAAGACCTGACTAGTTATGCGTCCAGTAGGTGGTCGTAGTTCGCGGTGTCATTTCCGAATTCCTTTTCTTGGTACTGGGGAAAGACGCCATCGCGTTATTAAGCGCCGCCGTCAGTTTGGCAAATCTTAGCACGAAAAATGCGCGCATCCGCATGCGTGCCCGCGCGAGGCGTGCAAAATCGGTTCACAACGTCGTCGCATGGCGACTGCCTTGCGACAGCGATTGCAGGCGATCATGTTCAAGCAGGATTTCCTGCCACGTGACCAGTCGCAACTGGCCGCTCGCGTCTTCCACCAGCGCCGACAGGCTTTCCACCCAGTCGCCATCGTTGCAATACAGCACGCCATCAATTTCCCGGATTTCGGGCTTGTGAATATGCCCGCAGATGACGCCGTCCAGCCCGCGCTTCTTGGCTTCTGCAGCCAAAGCGCCCTCGAACGACGAAATATAGCTGACCGCGTTCTTGACCTTCAGCTTGAGATACTGTGACAACGACCAATACGGGAGTCCGACGCGGGCGCGCCAGCTATTGAGCCATTGGTTGAACTTGAGAATCACCGTGTACATGCTGTCACCAAGGTACGCCAGCCACTTTGCGCAGGCAATGACGCCATCGAAACGGTCACCGTGCAGCACCAGCATGCGCTTGCCCAGTGCGGTGGTGTGGACCAGCTCGTCACGCACCTTGATGCCGCCAAAATCGACGTCGATGAACTGACGGATTGCCTCATCGTGATTGCCCGGGACGAAAATGACGTTGGTCCCCTTGCGCGCCTTCTTGAGAACGGTCTGGACGACATTGTTGTGAATTTGATCCCAGTACCAGCGACGCTTAAGCTGCCATCCGTCGATGATGTCTCCGACCAGGTACAGGGTGTCCGATTCCGTCGCACGCAGGAATTCAAGCAACCGTCCCGCCTGGCAGCCAGTCGTTCCAAGATGCACGTCCGAAATCCAGATCGTGCGGAAGCGAACGATATTGCGTTTGCCGCCGCCTTTGGGCTCGGAAAATTCACTATCAAGAAACTGGTCGCGCGGCTTCATGCCGGCCTCGATGCACCAAGGTAGTGTCGCGCGTAACGACTGTCGAGCTTCGCCAATGGCAACAGCATGAACAAATCGGCGCTATGAAAATCAGGATCCCAGGCCGGCTCACCGCACACCCAGGCGCCGCTGCGCAGATAGCCCTTCAGCAGCGGCGGGACCTGCGGTGTGTGGCCTTGTTCGCGATCATCGATCGGGAACGGCAGATGCGGCGTCACGCGATATTCTGTGGGCGCCAGGTTACTGGCCGAGAGGGAGTGAAACAGCGCGGCGGCATTGTGCCCGCCATCGGCAAGACTGATGCTGGCGCAACCGATCAGGTATTCGCACTGTTCTCTCTTCATGAATGCGGCCAGCCCGGTCCACAACAGCATGATCACGCCGCCACTGCGATAGTCGGGATGGATACAGGCGCGGCCGGCTTCGGCAATACGGGGGCGCAAATTATCGAGGCGGCTCAGGTCGAATTCCTGCTCCGAATAATATTGACCCATCTTGCGGGCAGCGTGGGGGCTCATCACCCGGTAAGTTCCGACCACATCCAGCGAGCGGGCGTCGCGAACAATCAGATGATCACAATAGGAATCGAATTCGTCGCGATCGAGCCCATCCGGATTTTCCAGCGCCGACAGTCCCATCGCTTCGATGAAGACCTTGTAGCGCAACCGTTGGACTTCTCGGACTTCTTCCGGCGTGGTGGCCAGACTCAGGGTCAATCTGGACATGCTGGGAGTGGCACCGGCTAACGTGTCGAGTAATCGCATTGCTCCTCCTCATTGTTAAGACGGGACGAGCGTAACTGCGGATTACTTCAAGAAAATGACAAAGCTGTGTCAATTCAATGACATTACAACACTTGATGCAGTTATCTATGCTCGCCATCAATAGGGCGTGCCATTTCCAAAAGGATAACACGCCCCCAAATCCGAAAACGAACCGGTCAGACTCCCGGCTTGTCGTTTCGTGGTCGGCCAGGTTTCAAGGGCGACAAGGCACCCACCGCGCTTTTCAATGCAACCAGATCCATTTTTTTGATCAGGGCCACACCGATACGCAACAATTCGCTTTTCTTGACCTCGAACCCGGCCTTCAGGCAGGCTTTCTTGACTTCGCCCAGCGCTGCATACTCAAGTTCCGGCATGGTGAAACTGTCCCGAACCAACTTGGCTTTCTTGGCTTTTTCCTTGACTTCGGTCGCCGGGCGCACTTTTGCAGCAACGCCGTTTGCGACAGCGGCCACTGCCGGCTTGGCTTTTGGCGCTGCTGCCTTGACGACCGTTTGCGGCTTGACGACGACCGGTGCCTTGCTCTTGACGGCGGGCGCGGTCTTGGCCGCAGCCCGGACCGGCGCCTTCGGTTTTGCAGTGACGCTCGCTGCGACCCGCTTGGCGGGTGCTTTTGCAACTGCCTTGGCGGGTGCTTTTGCAGCTGGCTTGGCAGGTGGTTTTTGTGTTGTTGTGGCAGCCATTCGGAGTTCCCTTTCAGTATTAGTATAAATAATATATATCTTTTAACGGATTTTCACAAGAATTCAGCCGGTCTGGCGGATCACCAGTTCGGTGCCGATCGCATCCCACCACTCACGCTCTTTTTCCAGCCAATAGGCCAAGGTCGGATGTTGTGTGATCAGGTCACGGCGCAGTTCAATGTCGATGCGGGCCTTTGTTTTCATGCGCAAGCGCAGTTGGCTTTGATCAACGCCAATCCGTCCATGCATCAACATTACCGCCAGCCGCAGCGCCAGCACGGCCTTGGCGAAGTCGGGGTCGACCAGCGCATCGTTGAGTTTGCGCAGATTCCCTTTTTGCGCAAGGATCAAGGTGCTCATGATCCGCTGCTCGCGTGTTGTAAACCCCGGCAGATCGGCATTCTCGATCATGTAGGCGGCATGTTTGTGATAGCCGCTGTGCGACACCGCCATGCCGACTTCATGCAGCAAGGCGCTCCAGTACAGCAGGCGGGTGTGGCCCTCGGCCGCCGGCTTGAGCTGAAGGTACAGTGCGCCGGCCGATTCAGCGACCTGGTTGGCGCGCCCCTGGTCGGCACGAAAGCGCTGCAGGAAGCCGCGCACGGATTGCTCGCGCCGATCCCGCTTGGTCGCACGCAGTTGCAGATCCCACAGCACGCCCATGCGCAATCCGGCCTCGATCGGTGTCAGCGCATCAACTCCCAGCTCCTGCATGACACCGATCAGAATCGCCAATCCGCCCACCATCACCGCCGCCCGCTCCGGCTTCATGCCGGTCAGGTCGATGCGATTGACCTGACCGGCAGCAATAAAGCGCTGCTTGAGCGCCTCCAGCCCGGAGACCGAAAGCAGGCCATCGCCCAGTGCATTGCGCGCAATGACTTCGGCGATAACCCGGATCGTGCCGGATGAACCGTACGCGACCTGCCAGAATTGCGGATGGTATGGCGGTGCGGCATCCTCGAACACGGAGCGTGCCGACAGGATCGCCGCTTCATAGGCGGGTGCATCAATACGCCCGTCCGGGAAAAAAGTCAGGCTTTGCTTGACCGTGCCGATGCCGAACGACTCGACCCGCTCGATTTCATGCCCCTGACCCAGAATCAGCTCGGTCGAACCGCCGCCGATGTCGATCACCAGGCGCCGCTCGTCGGGATTGGCCAGCACGCTGGCAACCCCCAGATAAATCAACCGGCCCTCTTCTTCGCCCGAGATGATTTCGATCGGGTAACGGATTGCCTTTTCGGCCAGCGGCAGAAATTGCGCCGCATTGTTCGCGATGCGCAGGGTGTTCGTTGCCACGACCCTGACCGCCGTCAGCGGGTAGGCGCTCAGTACCGCGGCAAACCGCATCAGGCAATCGAGTGCGGACTGCATCGCGGCATCTGTCAAATTGCCGTTCCGGTCGAGGCCGGCGCCGAGACGAATCGGCTCGCGCGCCGTTTTGACGATACGAAACTCACCCTCTTCATGTCGTCCGATATGCAGGCGAAAACTATTCGATCCCAGATCCACTGCAGCGAACATGCCAACCCTTCGTAAAATGTTTTGTTGAAAAGATCATGTACGTCCAGTCTACGGCATGTGAAAATCGATATAAACGATTTAGTCATTATTTTTTGGCAGGCGCGGATCATGGCGACAAGCACTTGCACGAAGGCCATGACGATAAAGTTCGTTTATTACGGGGTGATGACAGGCGGGCCGGCAAATGCCGGGCGGCAGCAATCAGGCGATCCGGATCTGTTCGAATTCGGCGGCCGGTACTGGTCGCGAGAAATAATATCCCTGCATTTCCTCGCAATTGGCGTGCTTCAGGAACGCCATCTGGCTCTGGTTTTCGACACCTTCGGCAGTCACATCCATTTCGAGCGATTTGGCCATCGCGATGATCGCCAGGGTCAGCGCCACGGAGTCGCGATCATGCGGGATGCCACGAATGAAGGAACGGTCAATCTTCAGCGTCGACAGCGGAAAGCGCTGCAGGTATGACAGCGAGGCGTAGCCGGTGCCAAAGTCGTCGAGCGAAAAACGCACGCCCATGCCGGTGAGCGCGGAAAAAATCGCGGTCAGTGCTTCGCTGTCGCCCAACAACAGGCTTTCGGTAATTTCCAGCTCCAGCGCCTCTGCCGGCAACCCGGTGCGACGCAAGGTCTCGCGCACTGCCTCGACCAGTTGGCGATCCTGGAATTGGCGTGGCGACAAATTGACCGCCATGCGCAGATTCGGGTGGAGTGACCGGCGCCAGATGACGGCCTGCAAGCAGGCCTGCTCCAGCACCCACTGCCCGATCGGCACGATCAGCCCGGTCTCTTCGGCAATCGGAATGAATTCGGTGGGACCGATCAGTCCGTCCTCCGGGCTGTTCCAGCGCAGCAGGGCTTCGGCGCCGACGATACGGCCGGATGCCAGCTCCACTTTGGGCTGATACACCAGCGAGAATTCTTCGCGTACCAGTGCATGGCGCAGATTCTTTTCAAGGTGATAGCGCCGCTGGGTGCGTATATTCAAGGCCGAGGTGAAGTACTGGACGTTGTGGCGACCCGCTTCCTTGGCCGAATACATGGCGGCGTCAGCTGCCCGCAGCAGCGTCTGGGCATCCGTGCCATCGTCGGGATAGACGCTCACGCCAATCGATACGCCCAGGTAGTATTCATAGCCCTGCAACCGAAAGGGTGCGGCGATCGCCTCCAGGATTCGTCCCGCCAGCACGCCCAGATAATCGAGCTCATCGATGACTTCCACCAGCACAACGAATTCATCGCCGCCCAGGCGCGCCAGCGTATCGGACTTGCGGGTGCAACCGACCAGGCGACCGGCCACGATCTGCAGCAAGGCATCACCGGCGTCATGCCCGATGGTGTCATTGACGTGTTTGAAGCGGTCCAGATCAAGGAACATCAAGGCAAGACGGTGGCCCCTGCTCTTGGCCTGATCAATCACCTGAAGCAGTCGCTCGCTCATGAAACGTCGATTGGGCAATCCGGTCAAGGGATCGTGGGTGGCCAGAAACAGCAAACGCTTTTGCGCCAGCTTCACCTCACTGATGTCGGCAAACGAGATCAGCACGGCGCTGGGCTCGAGCTCGCCGCCATAACGCATGGGCAGGACGTTCTCGCACACCCACACCAGCTCCCCATCCATCATTTCGATCGCGACCGTCAGATTCAGGATCGGCTCGCCGCTGCGAAACACTTTTTCGCTGGGTAGATCCGCACGTGGAATTTCGTTGCCGTCTTCGTCGAGGACGCGCTTGAAGTAGCGCCCGCGCTGCATGCCAACCGCACTGTTCGAGGCCAGTCGCAGTATCCGTTCCGCGCTGGCATTGCAGGTCACCACGTATCCGGTGCGCGATTGCACGATGATGCCTTCGTTCAGGCTATGTACGACGGCGCGGTAACGCTCCTCGCTCTCCTGCAGGCTGCGTTCGACCCGGTGATTCTGAATTGCCAGCCCAACCAGATGGACCATCTCGTTCATCAATGCGACATCGCCTGCAGGCGCCGAACGCGGTTCATCGTAATACACCCCGAAGGCGCCCAGCATCGCGCCGGTGGCGGCGGTAATTGGCGTCGACCAGCAGGCCCGCAAACCGTGTGGCACGGCCAGCTCACGATACCCTTCCCAGCGTGGATCGGTGGCGATGTCGGTCACCATGACCTGCTTGTTCCAGTAAATCGCCGTGCCGCACGAGCCCGCAGCCGGTCCGATCAACAAGCCATCGACCGCCCGCACGAACTCGCGCGGCAGCGTCGGCGCCGCCGCGCACTGAATCGACACGCCGTCGGCGCCAAGCAGCAACACGGAACAGCGCGCGCCGCCCTCGAAGGTGCGCTCGACGTTGCGGCACACCTCGTCAAGAATGACGCTCAGCGACTGGTTCAGCGCGATCATTTCGAGCACGCGCTTTTCATCCTGCAATGCAATCCTGGCCTTGAGCAGCTCCTGGGTTTGCAGCCGGTAGCGATGCTCGCTGCTGCGCAGCAGCGCGTCGACCGCTTTGCGCTCGGTAATGTCGCGTGCAATGACCTGAATCGCGATGCGTCCCTGGTATTGGCAGGGCGCCGAACACACCTCGACATCGATGATGGTGCCATCACAGCGCAGGTAGCGCTGCTCCACCGACGGCGACGATCCGCCCGTGGCCAGCATGACCAGAATCCGGCGGCGTGACTGCACCAGAAAATCCGGGTGCAGCATTTCCTCCAGTGAGCGCCCGATCAGCTGCTCGGCGTCGGTCGCGCGCAACTGCCGCACACCGGCAGGATTGACGAAGACCAGCCGGTCATCCTGCAGTACATAGATTGCATCGGGTGAAAGGCGCACCAGCGACTCGTACCGATCATCGCTGACCGGCGTCGCAAGTGCGTGTGGATCGTGAAAGGCCGTAGACATGCAAATGAGTCTATCGGCATTTTTGTTGGCGCGACATCGGAATATTCGGTAACAAGGAAACGCAACCAATAGTCTCATCCGGGTGCGTAAAAATCATCCCGCCGCCAGCCTCACGTACAATTCGACGGCACCATTCATTGGCGCCTGCCGGGCTTGCCGGACCATCGTGCAAGTCAACCATGCAACGGCGTTACCGAACTGACTTTTTTACCTTGGCAGATCTCAATGACCCAAACCAAAACCATTCTCGTTACCGGCGCCGCCGGATTCATCGGTTCCCATACGTGCGTCGAGCTGCTGGCGGCAGGCTACAACGTGGTCGGCATCGACAATTTTTGCAACAGTTCGCCGATCGCGCTGGAGCGCGTCGAGCAGATTGCGGGACGTGCCGTGACCTTGCGGCAAGGCGACATCCGCGACCGCTCCCTGCTGCGTTCCGTGTTCAGCCAGCATGCCATCGATGCCGTGATCCACTTTGCCGGCCTGAAAGCAGTCGGTGAATCGGTCGCGCAGCCATTGATGTATTTCGACAACAATGTGGGCGGCACCGTCGTCCTGCTCGAAGAAA
The DNA here is from genome assembly GCF_035984655.1 of Actimicrobium sp. GrIS 1.19. NCBI lineage: Bacteria > Pseudomonadati > Pseudomonadota > Betaproteobacteria > Burkholderiales > Oxalobacteraceae > Actimicrobium > Actimicrobium sp. GrIS 1.19. Next base: position 20,988 of record NZ_JAXCHT010000010.1, read on the forward strand.
TGGCGACAGCCGGCGTGCATCACTTTGTCTTCAGCTCGTCGGCGACCGTGTATGGCGATCCGGAAACCGTGCCGATTCGCGAAGACGCCCGGCTCTGGACCACCAACCCGTACGGCGCCTCCAAATTGATGGTCGAACAGATTCTTGCCGACCTGGCCAAGGCCGAACCCAAATTTGCCATTGGCGTGCTGCGTTACTTCAATCCGGTCGGCGCTCACAGCAGCGGCTTGATCGGCGAGGATCCACGCGGGGTGCCCAACAATCTGATGCCATACGTGGCGCAGGTCGCCGTGGGCCGTCTCAAGCAGCTATCGGTATTCGGCAGCGACTACCCGACCGTCGACGGGACCGGCATGCGCGACTACATTCATGTGGTCGATCTGGCCATCGGGCATGTCGCGGCATTGCGCCGGCTGTTCGAGCAGCACCAGGGATTCACGGTGAACCTGGGCACCGGCCACGGTTACAGCGTGCTCGAAGTGGTGCGTGCGTTCGAACAAGCCAGTGGGCGCCCGGTACCGTATCAACTGGTCGCGCGGCGCCCGGGCGATATTGCGAAGTGCTTCGCTGACGCCAGCCTGGCGCAGCAGTTACTCGGCTGGACTGCACAACGCGACATGCAGCAGATGTGCGTCGATCACTGGCGCTGGCAGAGTAACAATCCGCAAGGATTCAACGACTGAGGCCGCCGCGTTGCGGGTAGCCCTGGGCCGTGATCCGCAACCAGACCTCTTCCTTCTCGGTGGCGCTGAGAATGGCCCACTGGGCGACTTCGGCGACGGTGCGGCCACAACCACGACAGACTGCGTCAAAGGTGGTGGAACAGACCGCGACACAGGGCGTATCGGGGCGAACTGGCAATTGCGGCATGGCGTTGCATCCGTTGGGAACAGCGCTCCATTATCCCCCAGCACGCGTAGTCGGCCCGGCGCCTGTGATCAATAGTGCGAGCGTGTATCGGAAAACTGGGTCAGCTTGTTGAAGTCAAGTTGCATTTCCAGCAACTGCTCGGCGCGCACCAGGCGCACCAGGCTATGCAGCGCCTCCCGATATTTGCTGCGATACCCTTCGCTGCTGCTCGCGTCCTGTACAACATCAACCATGATGTCGATGACTTCCGATGAGGTGAGTACTTTGGTGGTCATGAGATGCTCCGGATGAATCGGACCGGCTGGCGCCATCGCCTGCACGGTCCGGGTACACATTGGTCGCACCAGCACCGGCGATCGTTCCATGTCGAAATTGCAAAAATTCTGCAGGCATCGGACGGACTTCAGGGCGGCAGGAAAATGTTAATTTGCAACTATTACGATCTTGCCTTTTTGAAACTAAGGCCGTGCCATAATATTGTCCGATTGCCGGCCAGAGCGCGGCAGCGTGCGATTAAAAACCGACCCGACGACGCTGAGGACATGGATGAACATTGAGGATTTGAATTTTCTGGTGGTACAGGGCGACCTGTTTCAGCGCCACTGGTTGAGCATCCTGTTGAGCAATCTGGGGGCAAAGAACATCATTGACGCCCCCGACGGGCAGGCCGCGCTGGCCATGTTCCAGGACCGTTCGCAGAAAATCGACATCGGCTTCATCGACATGCACATGTCGAACATGGACGGCATGGAGCTGATCCGGCACATGGCCAAGGTCGACTGCGACACCGCCATCATCATTTCCGGCGCGGTCGATCCTGCGCTGATTTTCTCGGTTGAGACGCTATCCAAGGCCTACGGCATCGATTTGCTCGGTTTCGTGCAAAAACCGATTGCCGCAGAATCACTCGCAACGCTGATCGAGCGCTACGTACCGCGTTCGGTACGGCACGCCAGCGCCAATTCGATCCTGCCGAAATTCACCATCGACGACATTCTGGCCGCCATCGACAGCGATCAGATCGCGCCCTGGTTTCAGCCCAAGGTTGATCTCGTCAGCGGCCAGGTGCGCGGCGCCGAGGCATTCGCGCGCTGGAGCCATCCTGCCTATGGCCTGATCTTGCCGAACCATTTCATTCCGGTCCTGGAACAGCATGGCCAGCTCGACCGCCTGACCACCCGCATGATCGATAAGTCGGCCGCTGCCTGCCGGCGCTGGCACGACGCCGGGTTCCTGATTTCGGTGTCGATCAACCTCGGCTCGACGCTGCTCAGCGACCCGCGCATGGCAGACCAGATCGCCGAACAGGTTGCCGCGCACCGACTCGACGCTCCGTTCGTGATCTTCGAAATTACCGAGACCGCCGCCTGCGTGAGCACGCCGGTGTTTCTCGAAAATATGGTGCGCCTGCGCATGAAAGGCTTTGAACTGTCGGTCGACGACTACGGCACCGGCAATTCGAGCATGCAGCAACTGCTGCGCATTCCCTCTTCCGAACTCAAGATTGATCGCTCATTCGTCGCTGGCGCGGCCGAAAACACCGCGTTGAGCTTGGTGCTCAGTTCGTCACTGGCGCTGGCAGGCAAGCTTGACCGGGTCTCGGTCGCCGTCGGCATTGAAACCCGGCAGGACTGGGATTTGCTGAAAAAGATGGGTTGCACCTGCGGGCAAGGCTTCTATATCGCAAAACCGATGGAACCCGCCGCCCTGCCGGCGTGGATGCATGAATGGGCGCAGTTCTTCTAATCCCCAGGCAAGACCAAAACCAAAGCCCACAGCGGCGGATCATGGTATGTTCGTCGCATGAAAAAGCCAACCCTCCTCCCCTCCAAAAAGCCGCGTGAACAGCGCATTGCCCTGGTGCTACAAGGCGGTGGTGCGTTGGGTGCGTATCAGGCCGGCATCTATCAGGCGCTCGACGAACATGATCTGACGCCGGACTGGGTGGTCGGCACCTCGATCGGGGCGATCAACGCCGCACTCATCGCAGGCAACCATCGGCACAATCGCTTGACGCGCCTGCGTGAATTCTGGGATCGCGTGGCACATCAGGATGCCTTTGATCTGGCCCGCGTCCCGGACGAGGCACGCCGCCTCAACACCATGCTCGCGACCATGGATTCAATGACGCGCGGCGTGCCCGGATTTTTCAGTCCGCGCCCGTTCAGCCTGTTCCCGATGGGGCTGGCGGTGGAACCGGAATTTGCCAGCTTTTACGACACCAGTCCGCTGGCCGCCAGCCTGGCGGAGCTGATCGATTTCGACTACCTCAATTTGCACGAGCGCATGCGCCTGACCGTCAACGCCCTCAAGGTCACCAGCGGAGAACTGGTCAGCTTCGACAGCGCCCGGCAACGCATTGGCGTCGAGCACATCATGGCCAGCGGCGCACTGCCGCCCGGGTTCCCGCCGGTGCGCATCGATGGCGAGCTGTACTGGGATGGTGGCTTGTACTCCAACACGCCGCTCGACACCGTGCTGGACGATGAGCCGCGTACCGACACACTGTGCTTCATGGTGGATCTGTGGAGCGCCGACGGGCCGGAGCCGACCACGCTGGATCAGGTCCAGACGCGCCAGAAGGATGTGATGTTCGCATCGCGCTCGCAACAACACATCAACGAATACCTGAAGCTGCACAATCTGCGCCTGGCGCTGCATGCAATGCATGCGAAGATCCCCGCCGAATTGCAAACCAAGGCTGACATCAAGCACCTCGCGACACTCGGATGCGACAGCATCATGCACATCGTGCGTCTGCCCTATGCCGGACGGGACTGGCACATGGCGTCGAAGGACATCAATTTTTCCAAAGGCTCGATTGCATGGCGTTGGGAGCAGGGCTATAACGATGCGATGCGTGCCATCGGCTCGCGCGGCTGGCTCAACCAGGTGCCCGAGGGGGTCGGTGTGGTGGTCCATGAAGTGCCACCGCATGGCGGCGCACCGATGCGCAAGGTGGTAGCAAGCTGACTGCCGGCGCGATCAATCAAACAGGATGTTATAGAACAGCGACAAGGCGCTGCGCGCGCCGGCTTCTGCCTCCAGCGTCAGCTTGGGCGTCAGCGTGTAGCGCAGATGCAGCACGCTGTTGGCGCTCTCCAGGCCCTGTTCGTAGCTGACATACAGTCGCGCCGAAATCTGCTTGCCGACCGTGACGATGCGCTGCTGCAGGCTGTCGGTGCTTTTCCCGACACTGAAATTTTCCAGTCCGAAGGTCGACGACAGGCGCGACTGCACTCCCGCCGCAGCGCTTTGCGACAACAGCGTCGCCGCAGCCGCCTGCAACACGCCGGCCTCGCCCGTGCCGGCCGCGTCGAGTCCCTTGCCCAGCACCAGCCAGGATAATTTTTCCGCATCGCTGACCGTCGGTTCCGACACCAGCGTGATACGCGGCAGCAGCACGCTGCCACGCACGGCGACGCCGGCCTCGACTTCGCCGCCGCGCCGCATCGCCAGAATATCCAGCGACGGATTGGTCAGCGGTCCATTGAAGCGCATCACGCCCTGCTCGATCGCCAGCTTGCGTCCATAGGCGTTATACGTGCCCTGCTCGAACGCCAGCGTGCCCTGGGCGCGCAGTGCTTCGCGTCCGCTGCTGGTGATGTGCAGCTTGCCGGCCAGCCGGGCCTCGATGCCGCGTCCGGTGAGTGCCACGCCAGCCCCCAGATCAAGCGTCAGATCGAGCGCCGCGACCGTACGCCCGCCACCCTGTTGGGCGCGACCGACGATCACGACGTCGTCCGACAGCTGCGGTGCGTCGGCGCGTCCCAGATCGAAACTGCCTGAATCCGCGCGCACCGTGCCGGAGATGCTGGCGCGCTGCTCGCGCCAGGCGATGTCGCTCTGGCCACTGATGACCAGCTTGCGATCGCTGCGATCGAGCAGCGCGAAATGATCGGCCTTGATCGCAATCAGCGCCTCCGGCTGGCCGGCAGTCAGATTGATCGGCCCGCTGGCCTGCAAGCTGCCGCCGGCCTGTTCGAAACGCAGTTGTCGCACCATCAGGCGTTCGCCATCGAAGCTGCTGTCGAGCACACCGTTACGCAGATCGATGCCTTCATCGGCGAGGAAAACGCGCAGGCCGCTGCCGCCGAGTTTGCCGTTGAAACGCGGCGCCGCCACCGTCCCGCTCACCACAATCTCGCTTTGCAACTGGCCTGCCGTCACCAGCGCCGGCGCGATGATCGGCCCGACCCAATTCAGCGACGGAATGGCGATGCTGGCGTTGGCCGACAGGGCGGCATCCGGCGCCAGCGTCAAGCGCGCCTCGCCGCGTCCGGTGTTGCTGGCGGCGGTCATCGCAATGCGGCCAAGCTGTGCGCCATCGGCCTGCAGGCGCGCACGCAAACGGCCATCGACGGCGTCCACATCGACCTGCAATTGGGTCAGTCCGAGCGCCACGGGCGCGCTGCCGCGCACGCTCAAATCACCCTGTTCCCGCGCGACGTGCACGCTGCCGCTGAGTGCGTCGGCCAGCTTGAGATCCCAGGTCCCGCCCAGTTGCAGATCACCGCCGATGGCGGGCGCCGGCTTGACCAGCTTCAGCAGCGTGGCAGCGGCGACATGGGTCACCCGGCCGCGCGTGACGATGCCGTTGTCATCGCGCAGGAAGCGATCGATCGCCAGTGTCATGCCGTCGACCTGCAAGGCAAAATCATCCAGCGTCACGCGCTGTTGCGCCACCGACAGGGCGGCCGGTGCCTGCAGCTTGACGGCGTACTGGCCGACGCCGTCGACACTGTCGATGCGACCATCCCAGCGCAGCGCCGGACGCAACGCCACCAGTCCGCCGCTGGCGCCGATGCTCCAGCGCTGCGCCGCATCGTTGGAGCGCGCCGACAGCGTATGGCGTGCGGTGGTGCCGCTGGCGTTGAGGGTCAATGCGTTACTGCGAAATCCTGCCGCGTCCAGACCGGTGGCGGCAATTGCCACCTCCAGCGGCGCCTGCGCACGCGGCGATAACGCGACATGCGCGGTCACGCCGGCCAGCGCCGCGTTGGCACTCTTCATGCCGCTGGCAGTCATGTCGAGCAGCGCGCTGTCGATCGAAAATGGCTGGCGCGGATCAATCTGCACCCGCGCGCTACCCTGCATCGCGGCGATCCCGAGCGCGCCAGGCAAGCGTACCTGGTTGCCGCTCCAGGTCAGGTTCAGTTCGGGCGCTGCGAACTTGCCGCGCAGCGTGCCGCTAGCGGTCAGCGCACCGCCGAATCCGGGACCGAGTTGCGCCAGCGCCGGCGCATCCAGCGCGAACTGCAGCGTCGATTGGCCCTGCGCCAGAGCGCCCTGCATGGTCAGCCGATTGTCTGCGGCAATCAGCAGCAGTTTCGGGATCGTGATCGCGTCGGCGCGCAACAGCACATTGCCTTCACCGCCCAGGGGCCGACCCGCCAGCAAGCTGTCGTGCAAGTGAAATGCCATGGCGGCGGTCAGCTGTGGCACGCGCGCGCCGGCAAGGGTGAAATCGCCGCTCAACGCCAGCGCCGGCAGCTGCGCAAAATTGCCGAGATCCTGCAAGCGCAACTGCTGCATCGTTCCAGCAAGCGCAAACGCCTGCGTGCCGTCCAGCGCGATTTTCCCGGCGGCGTTGACCCGTCCGGCCGCCACGCGCAGTTCTGCGCGTTCAACGGCCACCGCGTTATCGGCCAGACTGGCATCGGCGCGCAATGACAGATTGTTGCGCCCGCCTGCATCGCGCAGCGCAACACTGAACTGCTGCTTGCCGTCGGCCTGGCCAATCCCGACCTGGCCCATCAGGCGCGTCGGAATGGCGCGCCGGTCGAGGCGCTGCAGATTCACCGCATTGACATTCAGGGCCAGCGTCAACGCGCCGTTGTCGAATTGGCCGTTGCCTTCGATGCCACCGGCAGATTGGCTGTTCGACCCGAGCGCGACGGCAATATGCGGGAACACAAAGCGTCCGCCGGTTTGCGCAAAATCGAGCGCCAGATCGGTGAACGGGACACGTTGCTGATCAATGGTATCGGCCACAGCGTTGTGCGCCGTCAGCTGCCCCTTGCCATGTTCATCGGCACGCAAGGCGATGTTCAGCGTAGTCGTTGGCAAACCCTCCTGAAGCAGTGCCAGGTCCAGTCCGCGTGCCGACAGATTGGCGTTGCCCAATGGTTCGGGCGAAAACGGCCGCAGTTGCAGCGCACCGGTGACGCGCGCAGCATTGACGGTCAGATCAATATTGGCCAGCAGTTCCGCCAGCGATCCGCTCAGCGCCACGCGGGCGTTGGCGCCCAGCGCCTGCTGTGCCACCTGCGCCTTGGCGATGCTGATGATTTCTGCCTGGACGGCATAGGGCTTGATCGCCGACAGCGTGGCCTGACCGCTGAAATCGCCGCTGGCCGAGGCGCCGTGGGCGTTCAGGCGATCGAGTTGCAGCAAATAGCGGGCACCGTCGAATTCCAGCCGGAAGCCGAAGGCACCCAGCGTCACCAGGCTGAGCGGTCCCTTGCGAATGTCACCGCCCTGCACCAGCACCTGATCGATCTGCAAGTCCAGCGGCAAGGCAATGCGCTCGGGTAGCAACAACGGCTCGGGCTGCTGCTTGATTTTGCTGGTGACCTGCAAGTCGCCCAGGCGCAGCGAAGTCACATGCAAGCGTCCACCGAGCAGCGCCTGCGGTCGCCAGTCGATGCGCAGGTCGCGCAACACCACGGTCTGGTTGGTGCTGTCGGCCGTCAGCCGGGCGATCCGCAGCGGTCCGACCAGCGCTCCCGCCACGCCCTCGATCTTCAGTCCCGGCACCTGCACGATGCGCGTGAGCAGAAGGCGGGCACCGGCTTCGGTGCCGAGCAGTGCCGCGCCCAGCGCGACCAGCAATACCAGCAGCGCCGCCAGTATCCAGAGTCCGATCAGGCTGCGTGGCGTGTGTGATTCAGAAACCATAGCCGACCGAAAAGTGCAGGCGCGGTTTGCGCGTCTCATGGGCGAATGCCAGATCCAGATTGACGGCGCCGATCGGACTGCGCCAGCGCGCTCCGACGCCGGTACCCATCACGGCCTTGAATGCGCGCCACGAGTCGGCCGCATTGCCGGCATCGTTGAACACTGCCGCACCCCACTGCGGCGCGAATTGATAAACCAGCTCGGCGCTGGCCACCGCCAGCACGCGTCCGCCCACCACGGCGCCGCTGTCGGCCACGCCGAGGCTGTTGTAGCCGTAGCCGCGCACGCTCTGATCCCCACCGGTGCGAAACAGCAGGTCGCCCGGCACGCTGGTGCGGCTGGCGCCGAACACCTGCCCGACCTGGGCGCGCAGCAGCGCGTGCCAGTTCGGGCCGAGCGGTTGCAACCAGGTGATGCGACTCACCAGCCGCAGCAGTGATTGCTCGGTCAGCAGGCCGCGCACACCGACACCAACTTCGACCGCGGCAACGTAGCCACGATGGGGATCAAGCAGATTGTCAACGCGCCGCCGTGTCAACGTGGTGTTGGCGATCAGCGCGTGACGACCGTTGACGTCGGCGTCGGCAATGCGCTGGCGCTCGATCAGGTACGACAGCGCGAAACTCAGCTCATTGTTGCGGTCCGGGCCCGTCAGGCGCGCGTCAGTACGGAATTTGTCACTGGTTTCACTGGCGATGTCGGTGCGCTCGAAACGGCCACCGAAGCTGGGCACCCAGCCGTTGGCCAGCGCCGCCGTGGTGACCTCGCCGTCGATCAGACGGGTTTCGCGATCGATGCGCAATTCGGACTCCAGCCGCCAGTCGCGACCAAGAAAATTCCGGTCGAGGAACTTGGTTTGCAGGCGCGCCCCGGTATCGGTCGAGAATCCGCCACCGAGCGACAGGCGACGGCGTTCGTACTCGGTCACATCGACCCGCACCGGCACCGCATCCGGTTTCGACGGGTCCACGTCGATGGTGGCAAACACCGACCTGAAGTAGCCGCTGCCCTGCAACTGCGCCTGCAATTCATTGAGGCGATCCTGTGAAAACGGCTCGCCTTCGCGGATGGGATTGAGGACGTCGATACGACTGCGCGGATAGCGCTTGAGGCCTTCCAGCTGCAGTTTGCCAAAGGTGAAGGCGGGGCCGGAATCGACATCGATGACCAGGGTCGCACTGCGACGCTCCGGATCAATCCGCGCTTCGCTTTGTGGCAAGGTGGCGGCCGGGTAATCGCGGCTGAGCAGGTTCTTGAGCAGCGCATCCTTGATGTCGGTCCAATCGGCTTGACGAAAGACTTTGCCGGTGGCCCGTTCCGCTTGCTGGCGCAGGTCGGCCATGCGCCCGGCTTCGTCGCGCCGTGTAATCGCGCCGCGAAAACGCAGGTCGACCGAGCTGACCAGCGTCGGCGGTCCCGGATCGACCTCAAAACGCGCCACGCGCCGCGCGCCGCCCGGCACCAGCTCAGACTTGATCACCGGTGAAAAGTACCCTTCGGTGGCCAGCAACTCGGTAATTTGTCGGGGTGTGCTGCCAATCAGCCGCTGCAACTCGTCATCGCTCACAGATGCGTCGTTGGCATGGCGCCGGATATCGATGAAATCGTCGATCAGTGCCGACAGCTTGCCAGCGCCGTTGACCTCCACGGCGAAGTTGTTCGCCCCCGGCGCCTGCGCCGCTGCCATCTGCATGCCCGATAGCAGCAGCACCAATGCGACGCATTGCATTCGAAGACAGGACAAGGAAAGGGGCGGAAAAATCATTGCCGCCATTGTAGTGGGTAACGGCGCCAAAATTGTTGATGAACTCCCACCCGGTTCCGGTGCCCAACCATCGCTTCCATCACCAAAGAGGAATCGCATGAGCAAATCAAGCCGGACTGAACGCAACATTGATCGTCTTCCGCCCATCGTCACGCCCGAGGTGGAAATCGACCACGATGCCGTCGCCCGCGCCGAGCATCACCTTGACCAGGCCCTTGGCAACAGTTTTCCCGCCAGCGACCCGGTGGCAGACTTGCCCAAGGAGGAGCCCGCCGACACTGAAACCGCCACGCAGGATGCGCTGGAACATCGACTCGACGAGGCGGTCGCGATGACCTTTCCCGCCAGCGATCCCATCGCCATCTCCGTCGACCCGGCGCCTGTCACACCGCCATGACGCCAGCGCTCGGGGGTTATGTACGCTACAGAACCGAGCCACGCCGGCAGATCGATTAAGTTAAGACCGCTCGTCGCGCACTAGCCGGCCAGTGCGCCCCGGATGCCTGATCCGACCATGGCCCGCGCCTTTTTCAATCCATCCAATCATGCTCAAGAGTTTTAAAAAACTGTGGCTGCGTGGCGTGAAGCAACTGGGAAACGTCCAGAAGACCACCACGCGCAAGCTGATCAAGAATTTGCTGGCCCCGCCCAAACCGGCCAGAGTCGCACGCAAGCCGGTCGCGGCAAAAGCCGCCGCCTTGCCGGCCTGGAGCCGGGCAACGTTAAGCACGCCCGGCAAGCGCATGGAGTACTGGCTGTACCGGCCGTCCGTGCTGATCGAACAGGGCACCCCGCTGGTGGTCATGCTGCATGGCTGCGATCAGACTGCCCTTGAGTTTGCCCACGGCACGCGCATGAATCAATTGGCCGAACAAAAAGGCTTCGGGGTGCTCTACCCGCAACAATCAGCGCGGGCGCAGCGCAATCGCTGCTGGCCCTGGTATCGCAAGGAAATCCAGCAGGGCGAAGGGGAAGTCAAGTCGATCGCGGCCATCATTGCACAGGTATTGGCACAACATCCGTTCGACCCGAGCCGGGTCTACCTCGGTGGCATGTCGGCGGGCGCCGCGATGGCGCAGATCGTCGCGTTGCGTCACCCGCAAATGATTGCAGCCGTCGGGCTGCACTCCGGACCGGTGTTTGGCGCCGCAACCAGCAGCGTCGGCGGCTACGGCGTAATGCAGCTGGGCAGTCTGGCGATGGCAGCCACTGCAATGCGCCAGTTCACCGAGGCGAGCGGCGAGCGCTTTCCGCCGATGCCGGCGATTCTGATCCAGGGGCAGCACGATGCCGTGGTGCGACCCGTCAATTTGCATCAGCTTGAACAACAATTCTGCGAACTCAACGGCTTGACCAGCGCGAACCGCCAGCCTGCCACCTTCCGTCCGGCCGGTCGCAGCGCGCATGCCGCGCATGCATTCGATACGCGCGATTACCGGGTTGGCCGAAAAGTGATGCTGCGGGTGTGCGAAATTTCGCGCCTGAGCCATGCCTGGAGCGGTGGCGATCCGGGCTACCGCTTCAATGAACGCAAGGGCCCGGACGCCAGCCGCATGATGTGTGCGTTCTTTCAGCACCATCGACGTCTGCCGATTGCGCCCACGCCATGAATGCGCAGTGCCGCGACCGATGCAAACCGATCACGCCGCCGTCAGGCGCAGCAAGGTAATTTCCGACGGCGCGCCGAAGCGTTTTGGCGGCCCCCAGTACCCGGTGCCACGGCTGGTGTACACCCATAGCTGCTGCAAGCGGTGCAGGCCAGCGACGAATGGTTGCTGCAGCCGCACGAAAAAATTCCACGGCAAGAACTGGCCGCCATGGGTATGACCCGACAATTGCAGATCGAAGCCGGCCGCGGCGGCGGCCGTTGCGCTGCGTGGCTGATGCGCCAGCAGGATGCGCACCCCGGCCTCTGCCGGTGCGCCGGCGATCGCGCGCTGCGGGTCGCTGGACTGCAGCGGATCGAAATGCCCGGCGCTGAAATCGGTCACGCCACCCACCAGCGCTTGTGCCGCACCGTGTGCCAGCATCACGTGCTCGTTCATCAACACGGTTACACCCAAGCGCCGCAGCTCGCTGACCCAGGCCGCGGCGCCGGAATAGTATTCATGATTGCCGGTGACGAAAAAACTGCCATGGCGCGAACGCAGTTGCGCCAGCGAGGCAACCTGGCCGGCCAGCTCCGCCACGCTGCCATCGACCAGATCGCCGGTGATGGCCACCATATCGGCAGCCTGTGCATTGACGGCCGCAACGATACGTTCCAGATACGCACCGCGGATCGTCGGGCCGACGTGGATATCGCTGATCTGCGCGATCAGAAAACCCTGCAGCGCCGGCGGCAACCCGGCAATCGGAACATCGACGCGGACCACCGTGGCGGTCCGGCGCGCACCGACAAAACCCAGCACCGTCATCGCCAGACTCGTCATCCAGACTGCCAGCGCGCTGTAATCGCGCAGTGCAGCGCTGTCGGTGAGCCCGGTTCGCACTGCATTGACGGCAACGACAGCCAACAGCAACACATCGCGCGCAAGCGTCAGTACCAGCAGCGATGAAAACAATCCCATCGCCAGCCAGCCCAGCAGGATCAGCGGGTGGGCGGCGCCGCGCGGCCGGGCCGGACGAAAACGCGTGGCCAGCCCGATTCCCATCGGCATCAGCCAGGCCGACGCCAGCAGCGCCGCCAGCAGCGTCACCATGGCCACCGGCCAGCCCGCCAGGGACGGCAACAAACGTGCGCCGACATACAGATGCAGCAACAGGGAAATGACAGACAACATGGCGATCCGATACTGGCTCAATGGCGCGCAGACTGCGCAAGCATCGCAGATGAGGCAGTACGGCAACGATTCAAGGAGCGTCGCGCGACTTTCCACCAAAACCAGCGCAAGTCGAATCCAGCCTTGACTCTGCGCCTGAAGCCCTTATACTTCCATCCATGCAGATGGTTTGCAGATGGTACAGAGATGGCAAATTGCTATCCAGCGAGACTAAACCAAAAGGACAACCCCATGCGCGCAGTAACCCCGCCACCCCGATCCACATCCCGCATTGCCGAGAGCGAAAAGATCACGATCAATCTGGGAATGATCGATCTGGGCCAGATTGATTTGCTGGTTCAGGAGGGGTTTTATTCCAATCGCACCGACCTGATCCGCACCGCCATTCGCAACCAGTTGGCCACCCATGCGGACGTAATGCGCCAGACCGTGGCGCGCAAAAGCCTGGTGCTCGGACTGCATCACTATTCCCGCAGTGACCTGGAGGCGGCCCAGGCGGCCGGGCAAAAACTGCAAATTCAGATACTGGGACTGGCAAGCATTGCCAGCGATGTCAGCGCCGAGCTGGCGTTGGCGTCGATCGAATCCATCGTCGTGCTGGGTGCCTTGCATGCCAGCGACGACGTCAAGCGGGCCTTGGCCGACCGCATCCAATAACGCAGCACCCTGGAAAGGACTACCCCATGAAATTCAACGACGACATGCTTGATGTGATGCGAAAGGCGACCAGCCTTTTGCAGTCCGGCAAACAACGTGACGCCAACAATGCGATCACCCGTCTGTTGCAACGTGTTTTACCCGGCGGCTTGCCGCAAGCGCCGGAAAACCCGGCGATGAAAGACATCAATCCACCGCCTGCCGATCGCCCACAGCATCGCGACGCGGCACCCGCCGCGACAGCGTCGCCCGCCGCAGTGGTTCCTGATTTCGTGGCCGACATGCTCGAGACCTTTGGCATCCGCAATCCGCTCGAAGAAGCCGTCCGGCGCGACGACGTCTCGCCGATCGTGCCCGGGCAATTCCTGTCCGATTCACTGACCAACGCGGCCGGCACGCGCAAATACAAGCTCAATGTCCCTGCCGCCTGGACGGGCAAGGCGTTGCCACTGGTGGTGATGCTGCATGGCTGCACCCAGGATCCGGATGATTTTGCCGCCGGCACCGAAATGAATGCACAGGCCGAGCTGACGCCCTGCCTGGTGCTGTACCCGGCGCAGTCCCAGGCGGCCAACAGCTCACGCTGCTGGAACTGGTTCAATTCGATCGACCAGCAACGCGAACAGGGCGAGCCGTCGATCATTGCCGACATGACCCGCACGGTGATCGCCAAATACAACATCGATCCGCAACGGGTGTATGTCGCCGGACTTTCCGCGGGTGGTGCGATGGCGGCGATCATGGGCAATTCCTACCCTGATCTGTATGCCGCCGTCGGCATTCACTCCGGCCTGCCGGCTGGCGCCGCCACGGACCTGGCGAGCGCATTGCAGGCCATGCGCGCCGGCATGAAGGAACGCCGTTCGGCCACCGGCTCGGGCACGATGCCGATCATTGTCTTTCATGGCGACAGCGACAAGACGGTCCACCCGCGCAATGGCGAGCAACTGATCGCGCAGCATGTCGGCGCCGACAGCGTTGCCCTGATCGAAAGCGGGAATGTGCCAGGCGGCCACCACTACACGCGCACGCTGCATCACAATCGGCACGGTGACCCGGTGGCGGAACAATGGCTGATCCACGGCGCCGGACACGCGTGGTCGGGCGGCAGCAACAAGGGTTCCTACACCGATGATCGCGGTCCGCAGGCGACCCGCGAGATGATGCGGTTCTTTGCGACCCGAAAAAGCTAAGCTCAGTGCAGCTTGATGCGCGGCACCGTCTTGCCGCGCAGCCACTGCGCCATCGTATCTAGCACCGTGCGCAGGAACCCGTGCAGGGTCACCAGATGCGCGCGATACAGGCTGACATACAGCAAACGTGCCAGCAATCCTTCGATCAGCAGGGTACGACCAGTCAGCCGGCCCATCAGATTGCCAATGGTATTGAAGCGTCCCAGCGACACCAGCGAGCCCTGATCCCGGAACCGGAACGCGGGCAAGGCCTTGCCATCGATCCTGCGGCCGATTGCATCGAACAGGAAATTGGCTTGCTGGTGCGCCGCCTGGGCGCGCGGCGGCACGGTCGCGTTATGTTCGGGCCACGGGCAACTGGCGCAATCGCCAAGCGCAAAAATGTTGTCGTCGATTTCGGTTTGCAGCGTTTGCCGCACCGGCACCTGGCCGATCTTATTGACGGGCAGTCCGATCTCGCCGAGCACCGGCGCGACCTTGATGCCGGCGGCCCAGACAATCAGATCGGCACGCAGATTCTTGCCGCTGGCCGTCAGGACGGCGTGCGGTTCGATGCGGGTGACACGCTCATCGGTGAGCACCAGGATATTGAGTTCGTCGAGCAATTTGGCGGTGCCGAGCGCAACCCGTTCCGGCAACGGCGCCAGAATGCGCGGTCCGGCTTCGACGATCGTCAGCCTGACATCATTCTGGCCATCCAGCCGATGCAAACCGTAGGCGCCGAACACCTTGGCCGTATTGCGCAGTTCGGCCGACAGCTCAACCCCGGTGGCGCCGGCGCCGATGATGACGACGTCCACCCGCGCACGTTCGCCGGGGGCCTTGTCAAGGCGGGTCTGGGCGCGCATGCAGGCGGAAATGAGACGCCGGCGGAAGCGTTCCGCCTGGCTGACGGCGTCCAGCGACATGGCATGCTGTTCGGCGCCCGGCACGCCAAAAAAATTGGTCATGCTGCCGATTGCCAGCACCAGTGTGTCGTAGGCCAGGGCGCGTGGCGGCAACACCTCTTCGCCGTCTTCGTCGACCACGGCCTTGATGCTGACCTGCCGGGCGCTGCGGTCCAGCCCGCACAGTTCGCCTTGCTGGAACTCGAAATGATGCCAGCGCGCCTGCGCCACATAGTCGGTCGAATGGGTATTGGCATCCATGCTGCCGGCAGCGACTTCATGCAGCAGCGGCGTCCATAAATGCGACGGAGCGCGATCAACCAGCACGATGCTGGCGCGACCGCGGCGACCGAACCGGTCGCCCAGCCGGGTGGCCAGCTCAAGCCCGCCGGCGCCGCCGCCAACGATGACGATGCGTGGGCAGGCCGACTGGCCGGCGCGCGCCGCGCCATTGAAAAAAGCAGGATCGGGGAGTGGTTCGGGCGGCGCGGCGGCCGCTTCACGCAAATGCGGTGCAACAGTCATGACTCAACCTGACTCGATGGCATAGGGACCACCCATGATGCCACAGCCTCCATGACTGTATCGAATGGCGTTGCGCGGTCGCGTCGCTTGCTGGATTAAATTGGCGCCTGCGGCACGCCATGCGTCTGTTCGGCCAGGACTTCCGGCTCGTCCAGCGCGATCGCGTCGGGATGATCCAGGGTCTGGGTCAGGCGGGCCATGTCGACGTCGCCGGTCCATTTGGCGACCACCACGGTGGCCACGCCGTTGCCGATCAGATTGGTCAGCGCCCGCGCTTCGGACATGAACCGGTCAATCCCCAGAATCAGCGCCAGCCCGGCCACCGGGATGCCACCGACGGCCGAGAGCGTCGCCGCCAGCACGATGAAACCGCTGCCGGTAATTCCGGCTGCGCCCTTCGACGTCAGCAACAGCACCGCCAGCAACGTAATCTGCTGCGTCAGTGACATCGGCGTGTTGGTCGCCTGCGCAATGAACACCGCGGCCATCGTGAGATAGATGGCAGTCCCGTCCAGATTGAACGAGTACCCGGTAGGAATCACCAGCCCGACCACCGATTTCTTGACGCCCAGATTTTCCATCTTGACCATGATGCGCGGCAGGACCGATTCGGACGACGAGGTGCCGAGCACGATGAACAGTTCTTCCTTGATGTACTTGACGAATTTCCAGATGCTGAAACCGTGCGCCCGCGCAATCGTACCAAGAACAACGAAGATGAAGATCAGGCAGGTGCCGTAAAACGTACCCATCAGCTTGCCCAGCGACAGCAGTGACCCGACCCCATATTTTCCGATGGTGAATGACATCGCGCCAAACGCACCGATCGGCGCCAGCTTCATAATGATGCCAACGATGCCAAACAGCACGTGCGAGATTTTTTCGATGCCGTCAAACACCAGCGTGCCACGTCCACCAAAGCGGTGCAGTGCAAAGCCAAACAGCATCGAGAACAGCAGCACCTGCAGGATCTCGCCCTTGGCAAACGCATCGACCACGCTGACCGGGATGATGTTCATCAGAAATTCAACGGTGGTCTGCATTTTGCCGGGCCCGGTGTAGGCGGCAATGCTCTTGGCATCGAGGGTGCTCGGATCGATGTTCATGCCGGCGCCCGGCTGCAGCACGTTGACCAGAACCAGGCCGACAAACAAAGCCAGCGTACTGACAATTTCAAAATACAGTAGCGCCAGCCCGCCCGTCTTGCCGACCTTTTTCATGTCTTCCATGCCGGCGATGCCAATGACCACCGTACAGAAAATGATCGGCGCGATGATCATCTTGATGAGCCTGATGAAGCCATCTCCAAGGGGCTTCATGGCTGCGCCGGCCTCGGGATAGAAGTGCCCAAGCAACACCCCCAGCACAATGGCGCACAGCACTTGCAGATACAGCGATTTGTAGAACGGTGGGCGCGTCATGGGGGCTCCAGTTGACATTGTCGTAACTGGCCACAGTCTGTGCCGTCCGGGCACGCTGCGCAATTGCGGTTTACCACATGCCCACGACCAATCACGGAAGCGGCGGATGCACCCTGCGCAACGTCAGCGTGCGCGTGGCAATGAAGATCTCGCGCATGAAGAAGAACAGGCTGCCTATCAATGACAGCATCGCCAGCACGAACAGGCTGCCGATGAAACCACCCAGATTGAGATCAAAGGCATCGCCAATGAACAGCGCAGCAATCACCAGGCAGACCAGCAGTGCGCACAGGGTACTGAGTGTGATGGCGCGATTGATCAAATGGCCGCGCCGATACAGTACGTTGATTTCTTCGCTGTCAAACGGATCGGCCCGGCCGGCTTTGTGAATCCGGTCTTCCAGCACCCGTGCGCGATCGATGATGCGCGCCAGCCGGTTGGTCAGCACCATCAGATTGGTGCCGACACCGGTGAGCAGAAATACCGGAGCGATCGCGAGCTGGATGATATGGCTGATGTCGCCGAGCTGAATTTGCATGGGGGTGTTCAATCAGTGAATTGAATGGTTTCAACGAAAATCCGGCGCCGTCGAAAAACGTCTGCAAAGTCTAACAGTACCGCTCCGGGGCGCCAAACGCGACGTCTGCCGAGTACGGTATAGTTCTCCCTCCAGCCGGCCTGCCCGGCACGGCCCAGTCAATCTCTTGCAACCCCTTACCGTCAGGGTTGCCACATCCACGCAAATAAAGGAACGCCCATGTTACTCAAAGACAAAGTTGCGGTAATCACCGGTTCGGCCAGTGGCATCGGCAAGGAAATCGCCTTCGAATACGCCAAGGAAGGCGCCCGCGTAGTGATCGCCGATCTGCAACTGGAAGCAGCACAGGCAACCGCTGCCGAGATCGTCAAGGCCGGCGGGCAAGCCATGGGCGTGGCCATGGATGTCACCAGCGAAGAGCAGGTCGACAAGGGTGTCGCAGACGTGGTCGCGGCCTGGGGTGGCGTCGATATCCTCATCAGCAACGCCGGCATCCAGATCATCAGCCCGATTGTCGACCTGTCGCTCGACAAGTGGAAAAAAATGCTGGCGATCCATCTCGATGGCGCGTTTCTGACCACCCGCGCCTGCATGCGCGCGATGATCGGCGGTGGCAAGGGCGGCTCGGTAATCTTCATGGGCTCGGTGCATTCGCACGAAGCGTCGCCGCTGAAAGCGCCGTATGTCGCTGCCAAGCATGGCCTGATCGGTCTGGCCAAGGTGGTCGCCAAGGAAGGCGTGAAGCACAATATCCGCTCCAATGTCATTTGCCCGGGCTTCGTACGCACGCCGCTGGTCGACAAGCAGATTCCCGAGCAGGCCAAGGAACTGGGTATCAGCGAGGCCGATGTCATCAAGACCGTCATGCTCAAGGACACCGTCGATGGCGAATTCACGACGACTGAAGATGTCGCGCGAACGGCAGTGTTCCTTGCCTCGTTCCCGACCAACGCACTGACCGGTCAATCGGTCGTGGTCAGTCATGGCTGGTTCATGCAGTAAGCGTAATGTGCGCCGCGCCGGTTGCACGCCGGCGTGGCATTACCCGATTATCGCAAGATGCTGCACGTATATCTTCCGATATTTTGCGTCCGCTCAATACATGGGCATGCACCTGCATCAAAGGGCGCAGCAACGCATCCTGCAAATCAACACCTTTGATACTATCTTCGCGATCTTTCCGAACGCCAGTCTGATTGCCTGATATGGCGAACTGGCAGTCATGCGTTGCCCGCCGACATGCTGTGCATCGGCCCGGCGCACACCACTCCGACCACTCATTTCTGACAAATGCGACCGGTATCCGCTTCTCGACATCAGCGTGAAAACGTTGCCAGCCCGACGCTTGTTCATCGGCTTGCGACCGGCGCGGCCTGGTTGCTGATGGCATCGGGCATCGCCGTCACCGTGCATTTTCTGCTGCGCGTACCCTCCATTGAACTCAATCCGCTCGCTCTCCTGCGGGGCAGCACTGCGGCGCGGCCAGCGGCAATTGACTTGCTGCTGGTCCTCGGCTGCCCCATTGCCAGTCTCCTGTTGTACCTGTGCAGTTGGCATGCCAAACGCCACCGCAATGCCGCCGGACGCGCGGCGCAGAACAATGGGCGCGCGCTCAAGTACAGCGAGGCACGCTTCGCGGCGCTGGTGCATCTCGCCACCGATGCCATTGTCGTGGTCGATCGCAGGCAGCGCATCCTCGACTTCAACCCTGGCGCAGAACGCCTGTTTCGCACCAGCGCCGCAACGGCGATCGGCATGCGGCTATCGCATTTCCTGCCGCAACGCCTGCATCGCGCCCGCCGCACGCTACTCAAAGCCCGTTGCCACACCCCCATCGACCTGTTCCGCATTGATCGCCACCAGGGTGGTTTTGCCGTACGCAGCAACGGTGAACGCTTCCCGTTTTCCGCAACCGCATTCAGGAGCGGCAACCGCGACACCGTGACCTACACCATCCTGTTTACCGAGCTCAACGGTGATGACGAACCCTCCGCGTTGGCGACAACACCGGACGGCGCAAGCAGCGCCGGTAGAAGCCGTTGCGGCCAACCACCAGGGCAACGCTGGCAACCGGTTCACTCCGTGCTGGGCGAGGCGAGGCGCCAACTGCACAGCCGCATCATGCGCCTGGACCGGGCCCGCGAAGAGCAACAAAAACGTCTGGCGCGTGAAATGCATGACGACTTCGGGCAACTCCTCACCGCCATGAAAATGGATGTGATCTCGCTGCAAACCCGGCTCGAGCAAGTCGATGCAAATCTGGCCCGCCAGCTCGACGGCATCGATGGCCTGATCAATGCAATGGTCGTCTCGGTGCGGCGCATCATGACCGATCTGCCTCCCCAGATCATCGCGCAGCACGGCTTGTTCAAGGCCCTGGAGCTGCTCGCCGACGGTCATTCCCGGCGCCATCAGGTTGCGGTCAACCTGCATCTGCCCGCCACACCGACCGAGCTGCCCGATGAAATCGCCACGCCGGTGTACCGGATGGCGCAGGAGGCACTCAACAATATCGCCAAGCACGCTGTAGCCGCCACGGTTGAGCTGCAACTGCGCTTGCAGGACGATGCGTTGCATTTGTCGATTGCCGACGATGGTCAGGGCATCGCCGTCGACGCCGCTGACAATCCGGGCTGTTCCGGTCTGGTTGGCATGCGCGAACGGGTTAGTGCCCTGCAGGGTGCGATGCAGATCCGCAGCGCACCCGGCAACGGCACGACGATTCAAATCTCGATCCCGATCCGGGCAACGCCGGCTGACCACCCAACGACAGCGCCCAGCGACTCCGTTTGACTCATGGAGGAAAAAGTCGCGCCAACACAACGCCCGCATCGCATCACCAGCGGGCCTTGTGGAATATCAACAAACGCAAAACCCTCTCGGTTATGTTTCGTGACCGGACCATCAATTTCATCGATCCCGCGTGCGCATTTGTGCCCGACGAACGGCCCGTGCCTGCAGCTTGCTGAACGGGTACGGCAACGCCTTCACCTCACATTCGAAAGCCAACGGCAATGCGCTACTACCCGCAAGACCAGCCCACCAGCGTCCCGGAATTCGTCTGCGCGGCAAGTCGTTTTCCGGCGGAACGGGTGGGGCCCTGGCTATCGGCGATCCTGCAGTCGTCGATGGACGGCGTCATCGTCATGGACGCGTCGCAGCGCGCCGTACTGGTCAATGCCGAGGCCGCGCGCCTGTTCGGTCACAGCGCGGCTGACCTGCTTGGGCAGCCGGTGGAACGCCTGCTGCCGGCGCGCCTGCGCGCCGAGCATCAGGCCGCGCTCGGGCGCCTGATGGTCCCGCGCCTGGCAGGCCGCCGCTTGCAGATCCGCTTTGACTCGACACGAATGCGTCAAAGCGGAGAGGAATTCCCGTTCGAAGCGTCGATATCCCGTGTCACGGTGCGCGGCGAAAAATTTTTTGCCATCATCCTGCGCGAGCTGTTCCTGCAACCCGCAAGCCACCACAAACTGCACACCGCCCATTCCGAATTCCGTCGTCGCGCCGCCTGTTCGCAGCGCGCCCATGAGGACGAGAAGCGGCGCTTCGCGCGGGTACTGTACGACGACCTGGGCCAGAGTCTGAGCGTGCTCAAGCTTGACATGGACTGGCTGCGCAACCAGCTGCAACCGGAACAAAACACAGCCGTGCGTTGCATCGCCCAGATGCAGGATGCACTCGACCGCATCATCGCCAGAACCAGGAGCATTGCCTCCACCCTCCGGCCACCCCTGCTGGATGATTTCGGCCTGGTCGCTGCAGTGCAATGGGTGGCCGATGAGTTTCAAAAAAAAACCGGTATTCGCTGCTGCTTCAAGAACCAGACACGCGGGGTCAATTTTGGCGACCTGACCGAGTCGGCGATTTTTCGCCTGGTCCAGGAGAGTCTCCTGAATGTCGAGCGTCATGCCGGCGCGTCTTGCGTCAGGATATTCCTGTGGCAACATGAAAAATCACTCGATGTCCTGATTCAGGACGACGGCGTTGGCATTGCCCACGGCAGCATCAGCAAGCCCGGATGTTATGGCCTGATCGCGATGCAGGAGCGTGTCTATGCGCTCGGCGGCTCGATCGGCATGACCAACATCGACGCACAAGGCATGGCAATCCATGCCTCGCTTCCGATCGACAGCCCGTAGCCCCTTACCCTTGCGACCCATGATCAGACTGGTAATTGCCGATGACCACACCATCATGCGTGAAGGACTCAAACGCATACTCGAAGGTAGTGACGATATTGAAGTGGTGGGAGAGGCCGTCGACGGTTTCGAAGTCCTCGCGCTGGTCCGCAAGGGTGGGTTCGACATGCTGATGCTCGACCTGTCGATGCCGGGGCGCAGCGGCGTCGAACTGATTCGGCAGATCAAGCACGAGTCGCCCCGGCTGCCGATTCTGATTCTGACCATGCACGAAGAGGAACAATATGCCATCCGTGCCATTCGCGCCGGCGCGCGCGGTTACCTGACCAAGGAAAGCGCCGGCACGCAGCTTTTGAGCGCGATTCGCAAGGTTGCCTCCGGCCGGCCCTACATCAGTACCAGTGTCGCCGAACAACTGGCGATGGATGCGATGCCCAACAATGAAGACTCGCCGCATAAAAAACTGTCGGACCGCGAATTCGAGGTGTTCGGCCTGCTGGTCAACGGAAAGACAATCACCGAAATCGCCGATCTGCTGCACCTGAGTGCGAAAACTGTCAGCACCCACAAGACCCGAATTCTGTTCAAGATGCACATGAATTCGCTGGCCGAACTGGTCCAGTACGCCGTCGCCCACAAACTGGTGGCGCCGTTCAGGATCTAGCACGGTCGGGCGCAAAACACCCCTTTGCAGGCGCGCGCCAGACGGCCACGACGCGTAGGAATTTTCCTAGTCAGCGACACCAACACCTACGTTTCTATTCAGCGCACACCGATAGCATTCGGCTTCGCCGCTTGCCATAATTTCAACTTGTAACAGACATTTACCAAATGTAGACCTTCCGGTTCACGCGGTAAAAGCGCCTTGGATATTTCGTTGCGACGCTCTTGAAGCAGTTGCAACCCAGTTGACACCCGTTTATTGGAAACAGAAAGAAACCGTGCCACGCCCACAGGGCATACAAGCCCTGGCGACAACGCGAAATACGTCAATGATGCCGTGCCCCTGTGTCAGCCCGGCCGTCGGTAAGTTTGGCGATATCAGGCTGACCCAGCGTCTCTCGCCGCCGCGCCGGAAAAAACCTCAGACAGGCATTCGCCCGTCTGCACACCGTGGCTTGTGATTTCCAGGAAATCACCAGGTTGCTTCGCGGACCTGTGTCACACCACGCCGACAGCACCACCTGTCGCACGAATGAAGTTCGCCTTAATTTGGAATAGGAGCTGGTTATGTTGTCCACGCAAATATCGACAGTCCGACCCGAACGACCCTCTTTTTCAGTACCGTCTTCACCAATTGAAACAGGATGGCAGCGACAGGGAAAACTTTGGTCCAACGTCAAGGAACTCTGCGAAGTCCTGCGCATGTCGCCAGCCTCGGCCTCGCTGATTGCTGATGAAGAGCTTCTGTTTCAACACGTACAATTCAAGACGGGGCAGCGGATACACACCATTGGGCAACCTTTCGACGCGCTGTATATCGTCCATTCCGGGTTCCTGAAAACCGTGCTGATCGACGAATTCGGCAACGAACAGGTACTCAGTTTCCCAATGAAAGGCGATCTCTTCGGCGTCGACGGTATTCATTCTCGCCGCTACGCTTCCGAGGCAGTGGCATTGTCGAATTGCGACCTGATCCTGCTGCCGTTCAAGAAACTGTCCGCCCTCGGCCGTATCCACATTGATTTCGAGCACGCAATCTACAGTGTGATGAGCCGCGAACTGGTACGTGAACAGTCAATGATCAGCATGCTTGGCGCACTCAGTGCCGAGGCGCGTGTCGCGCGCTTTCTCGTGTCACTGTCGGACCGGTATGCCGAAATGGGCTATTCCAGCAAACTGTTCAACCTGCGCATGACCCGACACGAAATTGGCAGCTACCTCGGATTAACACTTGAAACTGTCAGTCGCACACTATCGGCATTCAATGAGATCGGTTTGATCACCGTCGACCAACGTTCGATTGGCATCAAGGATCCGGAGGCGCTGAAAACACTCCGCAGGCTTCCTCCTTCAAGCGCCCGTGCCAAGCAGGTTGCCTCGCGCAAGGCAAAACAGTCAAACGACGTGAGGGCCGACGAACCAATGGCAGCGTCCCTCGCTTAAGGCACACGCTCCATCACCAGACGTCGCGTCGCCTGCCCGATGGATTGGGCCGGCGCCGTGAATTGCGGGCAATACGCTTTCACGTGGCTGCGCAGAACCCTGCGCAGGCGCGCATGCAGACCAGATCGCGACGTTTGCAGGCCAAGCGCCGCGCCATCTTCCGGACATAAACAGGCCGACAAGCGTCGGCGCCAATCCCCGTTCAACCTGCATTTTTGGACATCCATTCCTGTCGATGTGCGGCCTGTCGCACAGGCATGGCGAGTCAATGCCGTGATGTCTACAGTGTGATCATCGCAACGCACCTTTCAAAGGACGCCAAATGAACACGCTCACCACCCTGATTTTCGCCACGTTCGGCCTGTTGGCCGCCAACGCTGCTCTGGCAGCAGACCCTGCGCCAATAGCGCCGGTAGCGACGGAGCGGGTCATTGTGCTGCAACCCGTCATCGTCGTCGGCAAACGCCTCAGTCCGGTCGAAAAAACGCTGCTCGCCCGCAACGAGCGCATGGAGCACAAACCCGTTGCCGCTGGAAAAACCGGTGGTAAAGGTTAGGAACGGCCAGGCCTGCCTGACCGGGCGGCGGGTACGGAGCAGTACGCCATCAAACGCGTTTGCTCCGATGGCCGAAGCCGTTTCCTCGATATCGCTGGTGGTTGCCCCGCAACAGCGATTTTCAACGCCGCTTACACGTTAAACTATCCCCGATTCATCGAAGCATTACCCATACAAGCGAACCCATGACTTCCAATTTTCGTCCGACGGCCATCCAGTTCCTGACCACGCTGCCCGAGTCACTCAAGCGCGCGTTTGACGCAACCGCAACCTGGGTCACGCAACTTTCGTGGTGGAAGTTCTTCCTGTTCGCGATACTGATGCTGGCAGCCGGCGGCATCACGCAATCGATGCTGTTCTCGTCGTCGCACACCCGGGTTGTCTCCGACGACAGTGGCAGCCGGCACGCGCGCAACAAGTCGCGAGCGCTCGGCGACAACGATACCGAAGTCCAGATTGACCAGAGCGGCATTCACATACGGAAAAACAAATCCGGCAGCGTGCCCGCTCCGGACGAGGCAGATCCCGCGACGCCGACGCCGCCAACGCCGCCGGTGCCGGCGCCACCGCACCCGGTTACTCAGGGACCGACCGCGACGTTGAAAAATGACGAGGTGCACATCACCCTGCCACCGGGCGTGGGAAAGGAAGTGCAGGATGCGATCAGCGAAGCCGTCGACGACGCCGCCGCACAGAAGGTGGAAACCTACCGCGAAAAATCATCGGAATGGTTCATGAATTTCGTCCTGCTGCTGGTGCTCGGCTTGTTTGGCACCAAGGCGCTGGTGGGTGGCAAGAAGCGCGCCGAGGCCGAAGCCGCGGCGGCCAACACGATTGCCGAACGGGAGGCAATGCAGCGCCAGGTCACCGAGGCAAAAATGCAGATGATGCAGGCGCAGGTCGAGCCGCACTTTCTGTTCAACACGCTGGCCTCGGTGGAATACCTGATCGAAACCGATCCGCCACGCGCGTCGAGGATGCAGCGCAGCCTGATCCAGTATTTGCGCGCTGTGCTGCCGCAAATGCGCGAAAACGCACCAATCACCAACCTGGGTCGCGAAGTCGACATGGTGCGGGCCTATCTCGACCTGCTCAAGATGCGCATGGAAGAACGCCTGATCGTCGATTGCCGGATTCCCGATGGCCTGCGCAGCGCCGCCTTTCCGCCGATGATGTTGCAATCGCTGGTCGAGAATGCCATCAAGCACGGCCTTGAGTGCAAGCCGGAAGGCGGCAGCCTGACCTTGTCTGCCGAAATCGCCGACAACAAGCTGCGCGTCACCGTCGCCGACACCGGCATGGGCTTTGGTGCGGTGCCCAGCGACGGCACCGGACTCGGCTTGCAAAATATTCGCGAACGGCTCAAGCTGCTGCACGGTGGCGCTGGTGAGCTGATCATCGCCCCCAACAAGCCCAGCGGCGTGCTGGCAACCATTGAAGTCCCTTATCAACTTGCCCGCTAACCTGAAAAGACCCGCTGATGCCCACTGCGATCCTGGCCGACGATGAACGACTGATGCGTGACCAGCTGCGCCTGCGGCTGCAAGAGGCCTGGCCCGAACTGGACATCATCGGCGAGGCAAAAAATGGCGAGGAAGCCATTGCCCTGGTGCAGGCGCACCGGCCCGACTTCACGTTTCTCGATATTCGCATGCCGGGCAAGAATGGTCTTGATGCCGCACAAGCCATTGGCAACAGCAGCCATATTGTCTTTATTACCGCCTACGACCAGTACGCGGTCGAGGCCTTCGAGCGCGGCGCAGTCGATTACCTGCTCAAGCCGGCCGAGACGGAACGCCTGCGCTTGACGGTCGAACGCCTGAAAGCCCGCATCAGCACCCCGCCGCCGGAACTCGGCGGTATGCTGGCGCAACTTGCCAAGCAGATGGGACTGGCCGTAAAGCCAGCCTGGCTGCAATGGATCCAGGCCTCGATCGGCCAGGAGCTGCGTCTGATTCCGGTCGAAGAAATCCTGTTCTTTCAGTCCGATGAAAAGTACACCCGGGTGCAAACCGCGCGCTATGAAGCACTGATTCGCAAGCCGGTACGCGATCTTGCCGTCGAACTCGATCCGGAACTGTTCTGGCAAATCCATCGTTCGACGCTGGTCAATGTGCATGCGATCGACGGGGTTGCGCGCGACCTGCGTGGTCGCCATCTGGTACTGATCAAAGGGCAACCGGATAAACTGGAAGTCAGCCGCAGTTTTGTGCATCTGTTCAAGCAAATGTGATGGTAAGGTGCCAATGACTGCGCGGCTCAACGACGCAGAAACGTTCCGACCACACGCACGAGACCAACAGGCATGCGCTTTCCGTTTATTTCCAACCTCAAGACCCGCGTCGCGCTGACCGTCAGCATTCTCATCCTGCTCACCACGGTGCTGGCAGCGACGATGACGCTGGTGCTGGTCGGACCGCACATCACTGCATTGCCGACCGGCGAACTTTCCGGTCTCGCGCTGGCGACGCTGGTCGCGGCGCTGCTCCTGGCGGGCCTGTTCGGCACGCTGGCCTGGCGAACGATTCACCATCAGATCGCCCCGCTCCAGCTGCTGCTGCAACGCATGCAACGCGACAGTACGGGTGCCGCCGCGCAGTCCCAGGGTGGCGACGAAATCGGCAACCTGTCGCGCGCCTTCGACGTGTTGCTGCAGGAGCGCATGTCGGCCGACCATCGTTATCAATCCAGCCAGGCGCGGCTGCGACTGATTGCCGACAACATCCCGGCGCTGGTTGCGTATGTCGATGCAGGAGAGCAAGTCGTCTTTGCCAATCGCCGCTATGAACAAGCCTACGGGGTCGCCCCCGAACATCTTGGCAAGCTCAATGTGAAGGCGCTGCTGGGCGACGATGTCTACGCCCAAAGTGCGCCCTATATCGCAGAAGCGCTGGGGGGCCAGGCCACCAATTTCGAACGGCTCGTCACGCACGGCGGCCAGGTGCGCTGGGAACGCGTGAGTTACGTGCCGGAGCGGGCTGACGACGGCAGCGTCGCCGGATTTATTTCCCTGGCCGAAGACATCACTGAACTCAAGCGCGCCCAGCACACGTTCGCCCGCAGCGAAATGCGGCTGCGCATGATCACCGACAACATGCCGGCGCTGATCGCGTATATCGACACCGAGCAGCGCTACCGTTTCTGCAACGACTATTACGAGACCATCCTCCACCTGCCGTCCGACCAGGTGCTCGGCCAGACAGTGCGACACGTCATGGGCGAAGCCGCGTATGCGGAGGCGGCCGGTTACATCGAACTGGTGCTGCGTGGCGAACGGGTCAGTTTTGAGCAACAGACCAGCGGACCGGCCGGACGGTATTTTCTGCACGATTATTTGCCCGATCTGGATGCCGGCGGCGCCGTCACCGGATTTTATTCAATGGTGCAGGACATCACCAAACTCAAGCAGGTGGAAAACCAGCTGCGCATCCTGGCCCGCTTCGACAATCTGACCGGCCTGCCCAACCGCAACCAGTTCGATGAAAAACTCGCCGCCGCGATGGCGCGCAGCCGCCGCAGCAAGCAGGTGATGGCGCTGATGTTCCTCGACATCGATCACTTCAAGAGCATCAACGACACCCTGGGTCATCAGGGCGGTGATGAAGTGCTGCGCGAATTTGGCCGCCGTCTGCTGGCATCGGTGCGCAAGACCGACACGGTGTCGCGGCTGGCCGGTGACGAATTCGTGATCATTCTTGAGGGGCTGCACCTGCCCGAGGAGAGCGCCACCGTCGCCGCCAAGATCATCGACGCGATGGCGACGGACTTCGACATCCTCGGCATCCGGCGCAAGGTCAGCACCAGCATCGGCATCGCGCTGGGTCACGACAACGAAAACGACGGTGCCGCGCTGCTGCGGCGCGCCGATGAAGCGCTGTACGAAGCCAAGGCGGCGGGTCGCAACATGTTCCGCACTGCGCCCGGCTCGCACACCGTCAGCTGATGCGAGCGCCACGATGACAGCACCAACATTGTGGGACATCAGTCCGGCCCTGTCGGCCGATACGCCGGTCTGGCCGGGTGACACCGACTTCCAGGCTGCGACGACGTGGGAGATTGCCGACGGCTGCCCGGTCAAGGTCAGCCGCATTACGCTGTCGACCCACACCGGCGCCCACCGCGACGCCCCGTCGCATTACGATGCCGCTGGCGCTGCGATCGACGCGGTGGCGCTGGATGTATATCTCGGACCATGCCGGGTGATCAGCTGCCTCGGCGTAACCGTGGTGCAGCCGCAGCATGTGCGGCATGCGCTCGACGGCGTGCCGGCAAGGGTACTGCTGCACACCTATGCAACGGCGCCGCAGCAGCACTGGGATGCCGCGTTTCCGAGCGTCGCCAGCGACACCATCAATCTGCTTGCTGCCCATGGCGTGCAACTGATCGGCATCGATTCACCGTCGCTCGATCCGCAGGAATCCAAGACCCTCGACGCGCACCACGCGGTGCGCACACACCGGATGGCCATCCTCGAAGGCATCGTCCTCGACGATGTGCCCGATGGCGACTATGAACTGATTGCGCTGCCGCTGAAACTGACCGGCCTCGATGCCAGCCCGGTGCGCGCGATCCTCCGAAAATGACCGAAACCATGATGCCAAGAAGTGCCGCCGCAGCACTCGACCAGAGCGACCCGCTGGCCGCGTTGCGCGATGAATTTGCCTTGCCTGACGGCGTGATCTACCTCGATGGCAACTCGCTCGGCGCACGCCCGCAGGCCGCTGCCGCGCGCGCGGCGCAGGTCATTGCGCAGGAATGGGGCGACGGTCTGGTGCGCAGCTGGAACAAGGCCGGCTGGTTCGAGATGCCCACCCGCCTCGGCGACCTGCTGGCGCCGCTGATTGGGGCGGGCGCCGACGAGGTGGTGGTGACCGATACCACCTCGATGAATTTGTTCAAGGCGCTGGCAGGTGCATTGCACATCCAGGCACAGCGTCCGGCCAGCGCTGCGCGCCGCATCATTGTCAGCGAGCGCAGCAATTTTCCAACCGACCTGTATATCGCCGAAGGGCTGGCCAGCTGGCTGGATCGCGGCTATCAATTGCGCCTGATCGACAGCCCCGACCAGCTCGACGCCGCCATCGATTCCGATACCGCCGTCGTCATGCTTACCCATGTCAACTACCGCAGCGGCAGTCTGCATGACATGGCGACCATCAATCGGATCGCACACCAGCGCGGCGCCCTGACCGTGTGGGATCTGGCGCATTCGGTGGGCGCCTTGCCGATCCACCTGCAACGTGACGACTGCGACTTTGCCGTCGGCTGCACCTACAAATATCTTAATGGCGGGCCCGGCGCGCCAGCCTTCATCTGGCTCGCGCCGCGCCATCAGGCCGACTTCGCGCAGCCGCTGACAGGCTGGTGGGGACATGCGGCGCCGTTTGCAATGGCGCCCGGCTTTGTTCCCGTCGACGGCATCCGGCGCGCCTTGTGCGGCACCCAGCCGATGGTCTCGCTGGCGCTGGTGGAGTGCGGTCTGAACGTGTTCGCCAAAACCTCCATGGGTGCGATCCGCACCAAATCGCTGGCGCTGACCGACCTGTTCATCGCGCTGGTCGAAGCACGCTGCGCCGCCCATCCGCTACGCCTTGTCACACCGCGCGAACATGCGCGCCGCGGCAGTCATGTCAGCTTCGAACATCCGCACGGCTACCCGGTCATGCAAGCACTGATTGCCCGTGGCGTAATCGGTGACTATCGCGAACCGCACATCATGCGCTTTGGCTTCACGCCGCTGTACACCCGCTTTGTCGATGTCTGGGATGCCGTTGCCATCCTGGCCGACCTGCTGGATCGACAAGCCTATGACCTCACCGGCGCGCGCGACGCCGTCACCTGATAGCGATGCCATGACAACTGAAAACGATGCACCCAAATCCTGGCACGGTGCGCAACTCGACTTTGCCGAATCGATGAGCTACGGCGACTATCTGGCGCTCGACCAGATCCTGTCGGCGCAGCATCCGCGCTCGCCCAATCACAATGAAATGCTGTTCATCATCCAGCATCAGACCAGCGAACTGTGGATGAAGCTGATGCTGCACGAACTGCATGGCGTGCGCGACCACCTGCACCGGGGCGAGCTGCCACCGGCCTTCAAGATGCTGGCGCGGGTGGCGCGCATCATGGATCAACTGGTCCATGCATGGGATGTGCTGGCGACGATGACGCCGCCGGAATACACCGCGATCCGGCCGTTCCTGGGCAACTCGTCGGGCTTTCAGTCGCATCAGTATCGCGAAGTCGAATTCATCCTGGGGAACAAGAACGCCACGCTGCTGAAGGTGCACGAAAGCCTTCCGGTGGCCCACGCCGCCCTCGATGCCGCGTTGCGCACCCCCTCGATTTACGACGAAGCGATCCTGTTGATGGCGCGCAGCGGACTGGCCATCGATACCGCACGACTAACGCGCGACTGGACCCTGCCGACGCAAGCCGACGATTCCGTCAAGCGCGCCTGGCTGGGCGTCTATCGCGATCCGGCTGCGCATTGGGCACTGTATGAACTGGCCGAAAAGCTGGTCGATCTGGAAACCGCGTTTCGTTTCTGGCGCTTCCGCCATGTCACGACGGTCGAGCGGATCATCGGTTTCAAGACCGGCACTGGCGGCACCGCCGGGGTGAGTTATCTGCGCAAGATGCTGGATGTGGTGCTGTTTCCGGAACTGTTTGCGTTGCGCACGGATTTGTAGCCCGCGTCGGCGCAACGATGCATTCTTGAAATTGTGTGGAACCGGAGGGCTACAAAAAGTTACCTAGTAGTCTCTCAATTACCCTCGGTTCTTACATGATCCCCTCGCTTGCCCAACGATGTTCACCGTTTAGTCTTTTGAGACCTTGTGGACGTAATGCGAACGTCATCGACACATCAAACCCACCTGCCGAGGCCCCGACCCCATACCAGGCAGAGTTGACGCCCCCAGTCCGAAGCGCGCGCGATCGCGCCAAGCGGGAGCAATTCGACAGCAAGAAGTCCGACGCCGACAATGGAAAATCAGAGAGTCCCGTGCCATCCGCCGCCCCCGACGAACTCGGAATCGTTCGGGATTCGTCGCAAGACCTGCGCTTGGGATTCCTGAACGATAACCATGAGAACTACGGCCTGCGGTCATTTCGCTACGCGCTTGCCGCTCGCCTCGATGAGATCTACGCGGCGCATCAGGTGCGGACGAATCCCGATGTTCCACGCGCCGACACCCCACAGCTTGCGCGGATAAAAACAGGCGCCAGCCTGATTCCGTTGCCCTTCGCAGGGGCCGCTGTCGGCGCGGTGGCCGGCATGGTCGGCGCGACGGTTGACCAATCGAACACCAATAAAGCGATACGGTTTCTCGAAAACTTTCCGTCAAAAGAAGGATTCATGACGCTTGTCGATAGCGCCGTCGTCGCTGCGCTGAACGATCCGGCATTCCGGTTTTCGTTGATGGCGGATGCGCCGGCGATATCACCACTCGCTCGACCGACCGACCCGCTCTGGTCACAAAAAAGCACTCAGTTTTCCGCAAATTAAGGAAAGGGGGGTGCGTGCCGGACTGCTTCCGGCGCAGGTCACTTATTCGCGGCAGGAAGAGCAAGCGAGACTGGCAGCCGAACATATTTTGTCCGCGCTGACCAGGCGTGACATCGAGCCGTCGTTGCTGACGGCGGTCAATCAGTGTCGTTACCACAATGACAATTCAGCATTGGTGACATGGATGTCGCACGTATTGATTGCGCCAGCACAACTACCTTCGAGCAAAGCCGGGTCAGATATATCCGCGATGAGCCCGGCAGGGGTGCAGGCCAATGAGCCGCTCTCCCCGCGGACAGCGATATTGGCATCGGCGCTGAGCAAGGGGACGAACCCGGAGACGGTGGCGCTGATATCAAAGATGCTTGAGGCCACTACAAATTTGAATGCGATTGCGGTACGGACACGCGAACTGGAAATCGAGAATGCCAATCTGAGGGCAAGGTTGTCCGTGTACGAAGAAAGGGATTTGATGGCAAAGCAGCCCGGATAGCTTGCGCAACAGCTGAATTCTGCAGCGAAAAAAAACGCCACGTGAATCACGTGGCGTTTTTAAATTGGCGTCCCCAAGGGGATTCGCCCACGTTCCGCGGGCCGCGGTTCGCCTTGCAAGGCCAACCCTTCGCATCCCCTGCGCGCGCAGTGCGCGCGACCCCTTGATGCACAGGCGAAAAAAAACGCCACGTGATTCACGTGGCGTTTTTAAATTGGCGTCCCCAAGGGGATTCGAACCCCTGTACTCACCGTGAAAGGGTGATGTCCTAGGCCTCTAGACGATGGGGACAGAAACTGTCCATACTGACCTGACTTACTTCTGCGCGTCCTGCGTTTTAATGGTGGAGGTAAACGGGATCGAACCGATGACCTCTTGCATGCCATGCAAGCGCTCTCCCAGCTGAGCTATACCCCCAGCGCAGAACCGAAATTATAGCCGAATGTTTCCGCCTGTGTAAATCCTATTCTGGAAATTAATCAAGGAAGCGGGCCAATCGCTGCTGTACCGTTGTTGCGCCGAACAGGGTGATCACTGCATCAATGGCTGGCGTCTGCAATTGGCCGGTCAGCAACAACCGCAACGGCATCGCCAGTTGCGGCATTTTCAGCTGATGCTGGACCAGAACTTCCTTGATCATCGCGCTGATGGCGGCTTTGTCCCAGCTGACATCGGTGCAGCGCGCGGCAAAGTCGGCCAGCGCCGGCCTGACTGCCTCGGTCAGATGCTGGATCAGCAAGGCAGCATCCAGCTCCGGCTGACGATAAAACAGCAGCGTCGCGGCAGCCAGTTCATTGATCGTGTGGGCGCGTTCCTTCATCAGTGCAATCGCGTCGGGCAACGGCGGTGCGCCTTCGAACTGCGCGCCGCCTTCCAGCATCAGTGGCTTCGCGAGTTCGGCCAGGGCAACGTTGTCGGCCAGCTTGATGTAGTGGTTGTTGATCCACGCCAGCTTCTCGGGATTGAACTGCGCCGGCGACTTCGACAGGTGATCGAGGTCGAACCAGGCGATGAACTGCGCCATCGAAAAGATCTCTTCGTCACCATGGCTCCAGCCCAGGCGCGCCAGGTAGTTCAGCATCGCGTCGCGCAGATAGCCCTGGGCCGGATATTCCATGACGCTGACGGCGCCATGTCGTTTCGACAGCTTTTCGCCGTCAGGACCCAGGATCATCGGCAGATGGCCGTATTCCGGCAGTGTCGCGCCGAGTGCATTGAGGATGTTGATCTGGCGCGGCGTGTTGTTGACATGATCATCACCACGAATCACGTGCGTGATCTGCATGTCCCAGTCGTCCACGGCGACGCAGAAATTATAGGTCGGCGTGCCATCCGGACGCGCAATGACCAAATCGTCCATCTCGCGGTTGCCAATGGTGATCGCGCCCTTGACCAGATCGACCCAGCTGACTTCGCCATCGAGCGGATTGCGAAAGCGCACCACGGGTTGACGATCCGCCGGTACGGGCGGCAGCGTCTTGCCGGGCTCCGGCCGCCACGTACCGTCATAGCGCGGTTTGTCGCCCACGGCGCGTTGCCGCTCGCGCATGGCCTCGACTTCGTCCGGTGACGCATAACAGTGATAGGCGGTGCCGGCAGCCAGCATTTGCGCGATCACTTCACGATAGCGATCCATCCGCTGCATCTGGTAGAACGGACCTTCGTCATGCGCCAGTCCGAGCCACGCCATGCCATCAAGGATCGCCTGCACCGCTTCGGGCGTGGAACGCTCCAGGTCAGTGTCTTCGATGCGCAGAATGAAGGTGCCGCCAAAATGACGGGCATAGGCCCAGGCAAACAGCGCGGTACGGGCGCCGCCGAGGTGGAGATAACCGGTTGGACTGGGGGCAAAACGGGTGCGAACAATCATGGCGAGCTGGACCGGCGCCGGATGGCGACGCCGCATTGAAGTAAAGGCCCATTTTACCGCGTCACCCGGTCGCGGCAACTCAGGGACGGGAAATGGCGCGGCACTGCTAGAATCACGTCTTTACTCAAAACCCATTGCATCATTCATGAGCACCCTCTCGCCTCGCCAGTTATTCGTCACCACCGCACTGCCCTACGCCAATGCCGCCTTCCATATCGGCCACATCATGGAGTACATCCAGGCCGATATCTGGGTGCGCTTTCAACGCATGCAGGGCAATGAAGTGCATTTTGTGTGCGCCGACGATGCGCATGGCGCGCCGATCATGATCGCGGCCGAAAACGCCAAAGTCACGCCGCAGGAATTCGTCGCCCGCATTGCGGCCGGACGCAAGCAGCACCTGGATGGCTTTCATATTGGTTTTGACAACTGGCATTCGACCGATGGCGCGGAAAACCATGCGCTCTCCAAAGAGATCTACCGCAAGCTGCGCGACGATGCACAACTGATCACCACCAAGACCATCGAGCAGTTTTTCGACCCGGTCAAGCAAATGTTCCTGGCCGACCGCTACATCAAGGGCGAATGTCCGAAGTGCGGCGCCAAGGACCAGTATGGCGATTCCTGCGAAGTCTGCGGCGCCGTGTATGCACCCACCGACCTGATCAATCCGTATTCCGCGTTGTCCGGCGCGGTGCCGGTGATGAAGTCGTCGGAACACTTTTTCTTCAAGCTGTCGGATCACAAATGCGTTGAATTCCTGCGCGAGTGGGCCTTCACCGCAGGACGGCTGCAACCCGAAGTCGCCAACAAGGCGCGCGAATGGCTCGAAGGCAAAGATGGCAAGGAAAGCGGCATGGGCGACTGGGACATCAGCCGCGACGCACCGTACTTCGGCATCGAGATCCCCGATGCGCCAGGCAAATATTTCTATGTCTGGCTGGACGCGCCAATCGGTTACCTGGCCTCGCTGAAAAATTATTTCGACAAGACCGGACGCGACTTCGACGCCTTCATGGCCGATCCGACCACCGAGCAATACCATTTCATCGGCAAGGACATCACCTATTTCCACACGCTGTTCTGGCCTGCGATGCTGCACTTCGCCGGACGCAAGGTGCCCAACAATGTGTTTGTGCACGGCTTCATCACGGTCAGCGGCGAGAAAATGTCCAAGTCGCGCGGCACCGGCATTTCGCCATTGCGCTATCTGGATATCGGCATGAATCCGGAATGGCTGCGCTATTACATCGCCGCCAAGCTCAGCGCCAAGGTCGAGGATCTGGACTTCAATCCGGATGACTTCATCGCCCGCGTCAACAGTGATTTGATTGGTAAGTTCGTCAACATCGCCAGCCGCTCGGCCGGATTCATCGCCAAGCGCTTCGATGGCCGCGTCGTGACCGACTGGGCGACCAGCTCCGATACCTTCCTGTTCAACCTGCGCGACGCCGGCACCGAAATTCATGCGCTGTACGAAGGTCGCGAATTCGGCAAGGCGCTGCGCCTGATCATGGAACAGGCCGATCGGGTCAATGCCTACGTCGATGCCAACAAGCCTTGGGAACTGGCGAAAAACCCCGACAACGACGCGCGCCTGCAGGAAGTCTGCAGCCGCCTGCTGGAAGCCTTCCGGATTCTGACGCTGTACCTGAAACCGGTCTTGCCAGCGCTGGCCGGGCAGGTTGAAGCGATGCTGGCGATTGCACCGTTGCAGTGGTCGGACATCGACATCGCCCTGCCGCATCAGCATCAGGTCAAGCCGTTCGCGCACCTGATGCAGCGGGTTGAGCCAAAAATGCTGGATGCGCTATTCGACGCACCCGCACCGGCCGCGGCCGCAACCGAGGCGCCCGTCCTGGTGGCGCCAGCGGCGCAGCACATCGCGCCACTGGCCGACGAAATCAAGATCGACGACTTCGCCAGGGTTGATTTGCGCATTGCGCGCATCGTCAATTGCGAGCATGTCGACGGCTCCGACAAGCTGCTGCGGCTGACGCTGGATGTCGGCGAAGGTCGCTTGCGCAATGTGTTCTCGGGCATCAAATCGATGTACCAACCCGACGACCTGATTGGCAAGCTGACGCTGATGGTCGCCAATCTGGCGCCACGCAAAATGAAGTTCGGCATTTCGGAGGGCATGGTGCTGGCCGCATCGGCCACCGACGAGAAGGCCACGCCGGGGATCTACATTCTCACCCCATGGCCCGGCGCCGAGCCGGGCATGCGGGTCGGTTGATCGGTCCGATCAATCCCGCTCCGGCACCGGCACATTGAAGCCGTTGAGGGTGGTCGAGACCATCGCGTACAGGCCAACCAGATAGATCAGCTCG
This sequence comes from Actimicrobium sp. GrIS 1.19, assembly GCF_035984655.1. NCBI lineage: Bacteria > Pseudomonadati > Pseudomonadota > Betaproteobacteria > Burkholderiales > Oxalobacteraceae > Actimicrobium > Actimicrobium sp. GrIS 1.19. The sequence continues at coordinate 57,537 of NZ_JAXCHT010000010.1, forward strand.
TTGGTGCCGTGCTGGCCGAAGGTCGCCACCGCCAGGCGATACACCGGTTCCGGCAGGGTGCCGCCGCGGCTTAATGCGTAGGCCAGGTCGAAGGCAATGCTTTCTTCCTTCGACAAGTCGTTCGGCTTGAGGTCTGCCACCAGCGTGGCGAGCCGTTCGGGCGACATGCCTTCGTGCTCGGCCACGGCAATGTGGGCGTAAATCTCGTAGGCGGCGTCATAGCGCGCGCCCACGACCAGAATTGCAATCTGCCGCACGTTGTCCGGCAAGGTGGCATTGGCCGTCATGGCCAGAGTCAGGTCCCAGATCGCCGCACCGATGGCCGGCTCGTGCAGCCACGGATTCCACGGCCCCATCAGGGCGCCATCGGCGCGCTCGACCTTGAAGGTGTTGAAATTGCTGGCAATGCCCTTGCGCATCGCGTCGTACAACGGCTTTTGTTCCGGCGTCAGATCGGCCGGGGCAATCAGTGGCAGGCGCATGCGAAATCCTTTCGCTTATAAAAAAAATGACCCGGCTTGACGAAGGATTTCCGCCAACCGGGTCAGTCCCGCACAGGGTTCGATCAGGCAGCTTTTTTCGCCCAGGCCACACACCAGCCCTTGCCGTTGACCTGCTTGCCGCCCATGGCGCCGCAAGGCGCCCAGGCATCGGTGACTTTGCCTTGATACAACTGGCAGCCGTTGCACACCCGACCGGCAACATACGCCGGGTATTTCTTGGCATCCACCTTGGTGGCATCGTGCTTGTAGCCCAGAGCAACGGCAGTCGGATCGGTTTCTTCGATGTGTCCGGCCTGGGCAAATGCGGCGCGCGAGCCGGTCAGTACAATTGCCGCGGCGGGGATGGTTTGGAGAATGAAATGGCGACGTGAGGTCATGAGTTGGCTTTCCAGAAAGTGAAGGGAGGACGTGCACTTGAACTGCGGTGATTGCACGATCTGCCATGTGCTTAACGCGATCATACGATTTTTGACCTTTCCTTGTCATGCGGCAGATCACACAATCCAGACTTGCGACGAACAGGGCGAATTCCCGTTTTGGCGACAAACGCACGGATTGCGTGACATCTGCTTGAGTCGCCCCGCACCCCGAGTGCACAATAAAGCCGTTGATCGCAGCAACCCGCGCTGCGCCACCCGGACCGATACCCGCCATGTCCCAGCCGCGCTTCAGCTTCCGCCCCGCCCTGCTCGACACCCTCGCCAACTATGACAAAAAGCAGCTCACCAGCGACATCGTCGCCGGCCTGACCGTCGGCGTCGTCGCATTGCCGCTGGCGATGGCGTTTGCGATAGCCAGCGGCATGAAGCCCGAAGCCGGCCTGTTTACCGCCATCATCGCCGGCTTTCTGATCTCGGCACTGGGCGGATCGCGGGTGCAGATCGGCGGCCCGGCCGGCGCGTTCATTGTCGTGGTCTACGACATCATCGAAAAATACGGCGTGGCCAATCTGCTCATTGCCACCAGTCTTGCCGGGATCCTGCTGTTTGCGATGGGGTTGACCCGGCTGGGCAGCCTGATCCGGTATATCCCGCTGCCGATCGTGATCGGCTTCACCAATGGCATTGCGGTGTTGATTGCGGTGTCGCAGCTGAAGGATTTTTTCGGCATACCGATTGCCAAAATGCCGGGTGATTTTTTCGCACAGATTCATCTTCTGGTGACCAATGCCGCTCACGCCGACTGGCGCAGCATGCTGGTTGCGGCACTGTCATTGCTGTTCCTGGTGGTCTGGGCCCGCACGGTGCAACCCGCCATGAAAGGCAGCGGTCGCTGGGCCCGTCTGTGCAGCATCCTGCCGGGCAGCGTGCTGGTGCTGATCATGGCGACACTGGCCAGCTGGCTGCTGGCGCTGCCCATCGACACCATCGGCACGCGCTTTGGCGGCGTGCCGCAGGGCCTGCCGGGCTTCGTGCTGCCGGACTTCAGCTGGAAGCTGGTCAAGCAACTGTTCGCTCCGACCCTGACCATCGCGCTGCTGTGCGCCATCGAATCGCTGTTGTGCGCGCGCATTGCCGACAATCTGATCGATGACCGCCATGACCCGAACCAGGAGCTCATGGCACAGGGCATTGCCAACTTCATCACACCGTTTTTTGGCGGCATGCCCGCCACCGGCACCATCGCCCGCACCGTCACCAACGTGCGCAGTGGCGGCCGTTCGCCGGTGGCCGGCATCGCCCACGCCCTGTTGCTGCTGGCGGTGGTGCTGTTTGCAGCGCCGCTGGCGCACGACGTGCCGCTCGCAGCACTCGCCGCGATCCTGATGTTCATGGCCTGGAACATGGGCGAATGGCATGAGTTCGTCCGTTTGCGCCATCTGTCGACGCTGTACCGCATCCAGATGCTGGCGACCTTCTTCCTCACAGTCGTCATTGACCTGACCACCGCAGTCGAAGTCGGCCTGCTGCTGGCCTGCGTGTTTTTTGTCTATCGCATTTCCAGCCTGACCCACATCGAAGCCATTGATTCGACCAGCCTGAGCCAGCCGCTGCCGGCGGGCGTGGCGGCGTATTCGATTTATGGGTCGCTGTTTTTTGGCGCGGTCGACAAGCTGGAACGGCTGCTGGACGCGAAATCGGGCAGCGACAAGGTGCTGATCCTGGCGCTGCACCAGCTGATCAGCCTCGACAGTACCGGCCTCGATGCGCTCGACGCCCTGCGCCGCACGCTGGAACGGCACGGTGCGCAATTGCTGCTGTGCGGCCCCAACCGGCAACCGCGCGAACTGATGACGCGCACCGGCTTTCTGACCCGGCTGGGCGAAAACAACTGTCTCGACAACCTGCCGGCTGCGCTCGAACGCGCCAGTATTTTTGCGGTTTGATGGGGTGGACAAGGTAAAATGCGCTCTGATTTGACCCCTTCGCATATCCAAACCGACGAGCGCCCCATGAAATTCAGCAAGCAATTCCAGCGCTACGAGTCCGAGATCACGCTGTTCATCAAAGACCTGAAGAAGAAAAACCCCGAGCTTGAAGAGCAACAGCGCGCCGGTCGCGCACTGCTGTGGGACAAGGCACCGCGTGACCTGGATAGCCAGGAGCGCACGCTCGACGCGACCGTCGCGCAACAACCTTACGTGTACCAGAACAAGCTCTAACCATGGCGGCAGTGCAGGCTTCGGATACGCTGCAGGGCGCCCGCGACGGGTTGTCCGATGCGACGCCGACGGTGGTGGACGGCGTCGGTTTTGCGCGGCTGTATGGCGAGCCGCTGTTCAAGCTGCCCAACGACCTGTATATCCCGCCCGATGCGCTGGAGGTCTTCCTCGAAGCGTTCGAAGGGCCGCTGGATCTGCTGCTGTACCTGATTCGCAAGCAAAACTTCAACATCCTCGATATCCCGATGGCGCAAGTCACGCGCCAGTATCTCGACTATGTCGAACAGATCCGCGTACATAACCTGGAGCTGGCCGCCGAATATCTGCTGATGGCGGCGATGCTCATCGAAATCAAGTCGCGCATGCTGCTGCCAGTGCGCCGCGCCGATACCGGCGAGGAAGCTGGCGACCCGCGCGCCGAGCTGGTGCGCAGGCTGCTCGAATACGAACAAATGAAGCTGGCAGCCTGGCAGCTTGACGCGGTGCCGCAGCTCGGCCGCGATTATGTGCGCACGCAGATTTTCATCGAGCAGAGCGTGGTGCCGCGCTGGCCTGAAGTCAACGCCAACGATTTGCAGGCGGCCTGGGCCGATGTGATCAAGCGCGCCAAATTGACCGAACACCATCGCATCAGCCGCGAAGAACTGTCGGTGCGCGAGCACATGACCGCCATCCTGCGCCGCCTGCAACATGCCCGTTTCGTCGAGTTCGCCGACCTGTTCGATCCGGCCCGCGGCGTGCCGGTCCTGGTGGTCAATTTCGTCGCCTTGCTCGAACTGGCCAAGGAGACCCTGATCGAGATCACCCAGGCCGAGCCCTTCGCGCCGATCTACGTCCGGCTGGCCTATTCGCCACACTGAATCCCTTCCTTGCAAAGTCCCTCATGAAAATCATTTCCTCGATCGACGATCTGCGCGACCAGTTGCGCGGACAGCTACGCACCGCCTTTGTCCCCACCATGGGAAACCTGCACGATGGCCACCTGTCGCTGATGCGGCTGGCGAAAAAACACGGCGACCCGATCGTGGCCTCGATCTTCGTCAACCGCCTGCAATTCGGTCCGAACGAAGACTTCGACAAATATCCCCGCACCTTTGCCGCCGATGTCGAGAAGCTGGAAAAGGAAGGCGTGTATGTGCTGTTTGCGCCAACCGAAAAGGATTTGTACCCGGAGCAGCAGGAGTTTCGCGTGCAGCCACCGGAAAATCTCGGCAATACGCTGGAGGGCGAATTCCGTCCGGGATTCTTTACCGGCGTGACCACCGTCGTGCTCAAGCTGTTCTCGTGCGTGCAACCGAGCGTGTCGGTGTTTGGCAAGAAGGATTATCAGCAGCTGATGATCGTGCGGAACATGTGCCGCCAGTTCGCGCTGCCGACCGAGATCATCGCTGCCGAGACGTTCCGGGCCGACGATGGCTTGGCGCTGTCGTCGCGCAACATGTACCTGTCGCCGCAAGAACGCGCCGAAGCGCCGCGGCTGGCGCAGGTGCTCAATGCGGTGGCGGCGGAAGTGCGCGCCGGTCATCTGGACGTGTCGATGCTCGAACAGAAGGCGATGACCGAGCTGGCGGCGCATGGCTGGCAGCCCGACTACATCTCGATCCGCCGCCGTGCCGACCTGCAGCCGCCGAGTGCCGGCGACCTGCACCGCGGCGAGCTGCTGGTGGTATTGGCCGCGGCCAGGCTGGGTGTCACACGCCTGATCGACAATCTCGAAATTTGATCATGCTGCGACATCTGGCCGTGCTGGGTTGCTGGTTCGTGAGCTGCGCAGCTGGCGCCGCTCCGGTCACGGTGCTGGACGATGCCAGCCGCCCCGTCACACTGGCAGCGCCCGCCAAGCGCATCATCAGCCTGGCGCCGCATGCAACCGAATTGCTGTTTGCCGCCGGCGCCGGGCCGAAGATTGTCGGCGTCAGTGCCTACAGCAATTTCCCCGCCGCGGCCGCCAACATCGCTTCAGTTGGCGGCGCTGGCGCGGTCGATATCGAACGCATCGTGACACTCAAGCCAGACCTTGTGGTGGCCTGGGGCAGCGGCAATTCAGCGCTGCAGCTTGGCCGCCTGCGTGCCCTGCATATTCCGGTGTTCGAAAGCGAACCCGGCAGCTATGAAGCGATTGCCTCCTCGCTGGAACGGCTCGGCCAACTGGCCGGGACCGCGGCGATTGGCGATGCCGCTGCGGCGGCCTTCCGGCAGCGCCTGCAAGCCCTCACCGCAAGCTATACACATCGGCCGACGGTGCGCGTGTTTTATCAGATCTGGGGCGCGCCGCTGATGACACTCAACCGCAGTCACATCATCTCCAGCGCGGTGCGGCTGTGCGGCGGTGAAAACATTTTCGCGCGCCTGCCGCAGATCGCCCCGGTGGTCAGCGCCGAGGCCGTGTTGCAGGAAAATCCCGAAGTCATTGTGACCGGCGGCGGCGACAATGATGCTGCTGCGCTCAACGCATGGCGGCGCTTTCCGGGCCTGCTGGCGGTGCAGCGCAACAACCTGTTTGTCATCAATGGCGACTGGCTCGCACGCGCCGGGCCGCGCATTCTGGACGGCACCGAGCAGCTGTGTCGGGACCTTGACGGCGCGCGTGAAAAACGTCCCCCAACAACACCGTCTTAAGGACACCACCGATGCTGATCCTGCTTTTTTTGTTGCTGGTGCTGGTCAGTCTGGCTGCGTGGATCTGGCTGACCGAACGCATCTGGCGCATCAGCCCGGTCGGTGCCGGCGCATCGTTCATTTTTGCCATTCCCGCGCTGTATTTTTGCTACGCACACTGGAACGATCCGAAAGCGGGCCTGCGACTGCCTGCCATCGTCAACATCGTACTGACCGTGCTGGTGATGCTGGTCGGCGTCAAGGTGGGCAGTGCCGAGCTGGATCGGTTCATGTACGGCGACGACATCGCCCGGCAAAAGAACCCGCAACTGCGCACCAGCCAGCCCGATGGTGAGATGACGGCGTGGTGTCGCACCAAACACCAGGCGGCCTACGATCATGAATTGGGGACCTGCGTTGAGCGCGGCAAGGACGATGCCGAAACACAGCAATCGCGCCAGACCACGCTCGACAACCTGACGGCATGGTTCAAGCAGAATGGGCTCGACGGCGAGTTCGATCAGACCCCGACCAAGGCCGCTGATGCATTGCTGGCCGGGCGCGAGATTTCCGGTGTTGCGGCGTTCAATCTGTATCCGTTGTCGATGGAACAGAAACCGGTGTCGCTGCTGATCTGCGTATCTCCCGCCGCTTGCATCGATCACCAGCGCAGCGCCGCCGGGGCGATGCTGCGCAACGCCAATTTGCTGCTTGTCACGCAAGCCGACGATGCACGCACGCGCCAGTTGCAGGCGGTCTTCGCGCGCTACCGTCCTGGCTGAATGGCAAGCGACCGGGTGAAGCGATCCGGGCCGCGTCAACGATGCTTACGGTTCGCCGTCCCAATAGTCGAGCCCGGCGCCGCGCCGGTGTAACTGGTCGAAGGTGCGCTCTCCGGACGGACCGGCCGACGCCAGAAACTTGTCGGAATCGGGATACTCGCAAATTTCCGGCTGCTCGCGCGTACCGATCGACAGATATTTCAGCGGCGCGTCGGAGGTGTTGATGATCTGGTGCGGATACTGCGGGCCGGGCGGGATGAAGATCACGTCACCGCTGCGCAACGGCAGCATTTCGCCGGCCACACGCAGCGTGCCGCAGCCTTCCAGAATGACGAACATTTCTTCTTGCGCGTGATGGAAATGGTAGGGACAGGTTATTTTTCCCGGCGCAACGACATCGACGCTGGCGCTGAGTTTTTCAGCGGCCGTGCCGGGCGCCAGGCGCGTTCCGACCGAGTCATACAAAGGCGGCCGCACAAAGTGCTGCTGTTCGGGCTGATCGACGTTGCGAATGAGCCGCTGCGCCAATTCTGCGGCGGTCATGACTCCACCCACTGCAGAATCGGGTCCCATTGCAGCAGATCGCGTTCGACCCTTGAGGGCGCCACATCCCACAACGTAGTGCCATGCGCTGCCAGCTGGACATAGTTCTGCGTGTCACGCAGCGTTCCCAGTACCGGCAGACCCAGGCCGCTGACGTAATGTGCCAGTTGCTCGGCGGCGCGGGTACGCGCATTGACACGCATGCCGAACACGCCGACCGGCACGCGCGGCTGCTGTGACGCCAGTTTTTGCAGGAACGCCTGCGTGGCGAGGATATCGAACATGGACGCCTGCAGCGGCACCACCACCTTGTCGGCAATGCGCATGACTTCGTCAAAGCGTCCGCCGTGAAGGCCGGCCGGGGTGTCGAGCACGATATGGGTGGTGCCCTTGGGTGGCTTGGCCAGCTTGCCGCGCTCGATCTGCCAGGATGAAATCGGTGGCAATCCGGCCGGACGCAGCGCCAGCCAGGATAGCGACGACTGCTGCGGATCGGCGTCACCCAGCATGACATGGTGACCGCGTGAAGCAAAATAGCCAGCGAGGTTGGTGGCAAAGGTACTTTTGCCAACGCCGCCTTTGGGATTGGCGACAATGATGACGGGCATGGGATTCCCTTCTTGTGCGGATTCAGGCACCGGTGGCTTTCATGCAAGAATAGCACGACCTTTTTTAGCAATGGAACCATGATGAACACGTTACCGAGCAGCCCCGCCGAATTCAATGCGTTTCAAAAAGGCTCGTTGCCTGGCTTCCTTGGCGTCGAGATTGATCGCATCGATGCGACCGGGGTGCATGCCCGGCTGGCGATCGAACCGCACCATCACGCGCCCAACGGTTACCTGCATGCCGCCACCGTGGTGATGCTGGCCGATACCTGCTGCGGCTATGGCTGCATCGCACGCTTACCGGAAGGCGCAAAAGGATTCACTACGATTGAACTGAAGAGTAATCACCTTGGCACGGCGACCTCGGGCGTGATCAGCTGCGTGGCGACGCCAGCGCATCTCGGCCGCAATACGCACGTGTGGGATGCCACCGTCAGTGGACCGGACGGCAAGGTGATTGCCTTGTTCCGGTGTACCCAGATGGTGCTGTGGCCGCGCTGACCGTCGGCGTGACCGGCTCAGTCAGCCAGATCCCAGTTTGTCACCTGCGGCAGTGACTCGAACCCCGGCCGGGCGAAATAGTAGCCCTGCATCAGGCTGATGCCGTTCTGCTTGAACCAGCGTGCTTCGGCGGCAGTTTCAACGCCCTCGGCGATGACCTCGATGCCCAGCAGGCGGGTCGTCACCAGAATGCCGGCAACCACCGCCTGCTTGACCGGATTGGCGTCGATGTCGCGCACCAGCTTGATATCGATCTTGATCAGGGATGGCTGAAAGTCCGTGAGCAGGCCGAGTCCCGCATAGCCTGCGCCAAAGTCATCGATGGCGGTGGCAAAGCCGCGATCGCGGTAGTAGCGGAAGATCGCCAACAACTTTTCCGGCTCGCGCATCTGCTCGCCTTCGGTGACTTCGAAGATGATTTTGTCGAGCGGAAAATTGGCCGCTTCCGCAGCCGCGATCGTGGTGCGAATACACAGCTCTGGCTGATACACCGCGTTCGGCAGGAAGTTGATGGAAATCCGGGCGGTCATTCCCAGACTCTGCGCCAGCAGAATGCTCTTGATGCGACAGCCTTGATCAAATTGGTAGCGATTGTCGTCATTCACACGCGCAAGAACTTCTGCCGCGCCTTCGCCATTCGGGCCGCGTACCAGCGCCTCATAGGCGTAGATGCTGCGTGCGTTGACATCGACGATAGGTTGAAATGCAAACGTGAATTCAAAGTCCAGCGCGGCCTTGCAGACAGCGCAACCAGGCTCGGGGTAGGTGCTCGACAACACCTCAATAATTTTCGTATGCACGGAAAGCGCTCTGTTTACTGTGTGGAAGTGAATGCATCCTAACACTTGTTTTTTCCTGCTCCAAACGAACGCCGCTCGGACAGGGGCAAAAAAGAAGCCCTTAGCCGGCTACGAAGCTGCGCAGGCCGTCGCCTTGCAGCATCCTGAAGGCACAGCCAAATGCCGCCTGCAGTACAGCCGGTGTCAGGATGGCGTCAACCGGGCCGCTCCAGCTGCGCTGCTCTGACAACACCAGTGCATGGGTAGCGAAACGCGCGGCGAGATTGATGTCATGGCAGCTCATGACCACCGCATGGTCAGATGCCAGCACGCGAATCTGGCGCAGCATGGTCAGCTGGTGCGCCACATCCTGATGCGCGGCAGGTTCATCGAGCAACAGAATATCGGGCGCCTGCGCCAGCAACGCCGCCAGCGCGACACGCTGGCGCTCGCCGCCGGACAGGTGCAGCACATCGCTGTCGGCACGCGCATCGAGGTCAACGCTGGCCAGCGCCGCCCGTGCCGCTGCAATGTCGGCGTCGCTGTCCCAGCCGCGGCCAACGCGGTACGGCGTGCGCCCGATCAACACTGTCTGCAGCACCGAAATGGAAAAGGCATCGACCTGTTGCTGCGGCATCAGTCCGCGCCGGCGTGCCAGTGCCGCTGGCGTGATCGCGGCTAGTGCCGCGCCATCGATCGAGACGGTACCCGCCGCGGGAGGTAACAGCCCCGCCAGCGTGCGCATGAGCGTGGTTTTGCCGACGCCATTGCGACCCAGCACGCACCAGAATTCGCCGCTGCGAATTTCCCAGTCCAAGGCGGCAATCAAGGTGCGCTGGCCAACCGCAATGCGCAACTTGTCGGTGCGAAGTAGCGTCATGTGCGGCCCCGTCCGAGCAACCACAGAAACACCGGCACACCGATCAGCGCGGTGATGACGCCGACCGGCAGCTGCACCGGCGCCACCACGGTGCGCGCCAACAGATCCGCCAGCGTCAAGGCAATCCCGCCACCCAACGCACAGGCCGGCAGCAGCAGTCGCTGATCATTGCCAAACAGCAGCCGCAGCGCGTGCGGCACCACCAACCCGACAAATCCAATGGTCCCGGCCACCGCGACCGCCGTGGCGGTGGCGATCGATGCCACCACCAGCGTGGCGATGCGCAAGCGCACCACCGGCACACCGAGCAACTGCGCTGCGGCGTCGCCGTGCGCCAGCACATTCAGGCGCGCGGCGTTAGCGCCGGCCCACCACACTGCCAGCACCAGCACGACACAGGCCGGGCCATACAGCAGGGTATTGTCGAGATCACCCATCAACCAGAAAATCATGCCGCGCAAGCTGGCGTCGGGCGCGATGCTGAGCATGAGCGTCATGCAGGCGCCAAACCCGGCGGCGATCATCACGCCTGTCAGGATCAAACGCACTCCCGAGTCGGCCGAATGCACTTGCAACATGCTGCCACGGGCCAGCCCGAACAGCAGCACAGTTGCCAGCAAGGCGCCCAGTCCGGCGCCAAGATGGGTCGACCAGGCCGCCAGCGCCACCGGCGCCAGCAGCATGGCGACCATTGCGCCGGTGGCGGCCCCGCCCGAGACGCCGAGCACATACGGATCAGCCAATGGATTGCGCAACAGCACCTGCATCAGCGCACCGGCCAAGGCCAGCAAGCCACCCACCGCAAACGCCGACAGCGCACGCGGCAGCCGCAGCGCCCACAACAGATCCGCGCTGCCGCTGAAACAGCCGCTGCTGCCACAGGCGATCGCGGCGGCCAGCGCCAGCACGCCGAGCGCAGTCAGCACCAGCCATACCAATACCGCGCGGCGTGCAACGGTCATCCTATTGCTGCCAGCGCAAGCCGATGAAGACGCCCCGTGGCGGCTGGTTGTAGCCGTACACGGTTTGATAATCACGGTCGAACAGGTTGTCGATACGGCCGAACAGCGCCAGCGACTTCGACAGCGCATAGCGGGCATTCAGGTTCACCAGCGCATAGGCCCCGAGCGGATGACTGCCATCGTTGCGGCTGCCGGTGTATTGCACATCGGCGCCGGCCCGCAGCGCACCAAATGCCTGCGCCGCCGACAACGCGGCGAGCGTGCGGGCACGTCGCGGCAGGATCTGGTCGGTGGCATCGTTGGTCGGTTCCTGCAACGTCAGGCTGGCGTGCAGATCCATGCCACCAAGCGTGCTGCCGGCGCTCAGCTCCAGCCCCTGATTGCTGGCCTGGGCGATATTGAAGGTCGGGCAACTGAACGGATAGCCACCCGAAAAACAATTGTCAGGATCAATGCCGAACTGGTTGCGGGTGCGGGTCTTGAACAGCGTGGTGCGAATCAATGTCTCCCCGGCCGCGTATTGCGCGCCGAGCTCGACCGACCGCGCGGTTTCCGGCTTCAGGTTGGCGTTGCCGCTATCGGGATCGAATACCTGCGCCAGCGTCGGCGCATTGAACGCCGTCGAGGCATTGGCAATGAGCTTGAAGGCGGGCGTGAGCACATAACCGTAACCGAGATAGCCGGTGGTTTTCGCGCCGGAACCACCGACATGGTCGTGCCGCACATTGAGCTGCAACTGGTGCGCGTCCAGCTTGCCATTGATGCCGGCATACAGGCTTGAGGTCGAGCGCGACGGCGCGTTGGTGGTGACGCTGAAGCCGTCGTCATTGCGCACATCGGCGCGTTCGCGCCCGAGATCTGCACCGGCGCTCACGGTCCAGTTCGGTGACAGGCTGATTTCGTTGGCCCATTGCAGCAGATTGGCGGTGCTCTGGTAGCGACTGTCAAACCCGAAGTCGCTGATGGCGATATCGCGATTTTCGGTGCGGGTTTGCGACAGCGTGATGGTCGAGCCCCAGTCCGGGCTGAAGCGATCGCGCGAAAACAGCGCCAGCGATTGTTGTTTTGAAGTGCCTTTGTTGATGTCCGTGGGCGTGCCGAAGCCGCCACCGTCGTAGTTGAACTTGCCGTCGTTGGCGTACAGCCTGGCACCGACCTCATGACCCTTGGCCCACTCCTGCGACAGGTCGGCCGATACGCTGGAATTCTCGTAGCCATCCTTGTCCGGATTCTCGTTCGGGAATTGCCGCGCACTGGCCACCGAGAAGGCATCGGTGTTGAAATGCGACGCCGACATCGCGTAACGGGTGCCGCCGGCCGACTGACCGGAGATATCGCCGCTGACTTTGGTGGTGCCGCGCGAGCCGGCCTCGACCGAGGCGCCGAGCGTCGGCTCCTGCGCGCCGCGCCGGGTGAAAATCTGCACCACGCCCCCGATCGCCCCCGAGCCGTAGATCGCCGACACATTGCCGCGCACGATCTCGATATGGTCGATTTGCTCAGGCAGGATGTGTTCGATCGCTGCGCCGCCGGAAAAACCCTGGCGCCGCACCGGCACGCCGTCGATCAGGATCAGGGTCTGCGCCGGCGCAGCGCCGCGCATGAAAAACGACGTCAGCTGGCCGGGACCGCCGCTTTGCGAGAATTGCAGTCCGGCTTCGTTGCGCAACAATCCCGGCAAATCGATCGCCTGGCTGTTGCGAATCATTTCGCTGGTGATGACGGTGGTATGCGGCAGTGCATCGAGCTGGTTTTGTTCGATCCGTGCGGCCGTCACCACCACGGGTGTCAGCGTAGCGTCGGCCGACGCATTGGAAACGGAAAATAAAAGTGACGCGAACGCGGACAGGCGTGCGGCAGCGCGCAAGGGGGTACGGGGGAACTTCAACATGAATGACCGATCGGCAAGGGGATATCGCGCCAGCTTCCCCGCAAGCGCGATGCATCAAAAACGACGCCACGCACCGTAAGTCCGTGCGCGCCGTTTTCACCTGTCCTGGCCGGTATCCGGGCTCACAAGTCTCACCGCATCACCTTCCCATGCCGTTGGCACAGTGGTGTCGAAATGCGGCTGGCATGAACTTTCCATGCGCTTGTTTACCGTTGCGGGGGCAGCACACGCCTGTTCACATGGAACGCGTGTTTCCCGTTTAACTGCGCGCCGGAAGCGGCGCGCGTGCACCAAAACCAGCACAGTGTAGTCGGCCATCCACCCAATCGTCAATCCATGGCACGGCCGCCGGCCCGGCGCCGGGCGGATTTGACACGAAGTAACAGAAAGTTTCCGCTTAGCAGCAAAATGAGACGGATACGCCCCTTTAATCCGAAAAATTTAGGTATTATTGGGCGACCCTTTTTGTCGTGCGGATGCAATGATCAGCGCACGCAGATTCCGCACTCAAGACCAGCATTGACGGTGCCACCATCGGCATGGAATGGCTGCCAACAACGCGGCGGCAAGGCTGCCGGATGTTGCAGGGCGTTCTTGAAACTTCAACCAAATATGGGATATCCGGGCTATGTCAGATGATTTCGATGCGCTGTTTGAAGAAGTAGCCGCTCAACGTTCCGCGAGTACTGAAACAGCCGCTGCCGCGCCCGCACCGGCGGCAGCCGTGGTAGTCCAGCCAGTCGATGCCGACGCGGGCGCCGTCGAGCCGTCCCAGGATGACACCGCAGTCAAGCCGATGTTCGAGCGCCTGGGTGGCATTGTGCGGTTGTTGCATGATTCGCTGCGCGAGCTTGGCTACGACCGCACGCTGTCGGACGCCACGATGCAGATCGGCGACGCCCAGGACCGGCTTGAGTACATCGCGACATTGACCGAGCAGGCCGCCAACAAGGTCCTGAACACGATCGACGAAGGCATGCCGGCGCAGGATTTGCTGGCCAAGACCGCCAAGGACATGGACAGCCGCTGGAGCGCGCTGTACGACGGCAAGCTCAGCGTCGATGAATTCAAGGCGCTGGCAGCCGATTCGAAGCGCTTTGCCGGCACCGTGATCGAAAATACCGAGACCGAGAAAGCGCGACTGCTGTCGATCATGATGGCGCAGGATTTTCAGGACATCACCGGCCAGTTGATCAAGAAAATCGTGACGATCACGCAGAAAGTCGAAATTGAACTCGCCCAGCTATTGCGTGACAACGCACCCGCTGAGCGCCTGAAAGAGAAAAGCGACAAGGCCAACCCGGACGACTTGATGCAGGGTCCCGCGATAGTTGGCGTTGCCATGGAACAGGATGACGTCGACAGCCTGCTTGATGGACTGGGGTTCTGATGGAAGACATGCTCAAGGACTTCGTGGTCGAGGCGCTCGAACTGGCGACGAATGTGGAAGAGCATCTGCTGACGCTGGAGCGGCGGCCGGATGACAAGGAAATCTTGAATGCCGTGTTCCGCTCGTTCCATACGATCAAGGGCGGCGCCGGCTTCATGAATTTGCCGGCGATGGTGTCGGCCTGCCACCTGACCGAAAACCTGTTCGATGCGCTGCGCACCGGCGCCGCTGCGGTCACACCGCTGGCGATCGAAGCGGCCCTGCAGGCCAGCGGCTTTGTGGCCGACCAGCTCACCGAACTGGCCAACGGCGCCCGTCCCGAAAACCTCTCGGCCATGCCCGTCGCGCTGGAAAACATCCTGACCCATGCCATCGAAGGCAAGCCGGCGCCGGCGGCCGTCAAGGCCCCGCCAGTCAAGGTCGCGGCGGCGCCAGCCAGGACGGTCACATCGATCCTGGGCGCCGACGATACGGTCGACTGGGAGTTGCTGTACCGCGCGATCGTGCCGGGTAACGACGCCGAAGTTGAGCACCCTACGCCGGAATTCGTCGAAGCCGCATCGGCCGCCGCTGCCGCCGCGGCACCGCGCGTGGCCCCGGCCGCCGGCGACAAGCCGTCATCGGCGCCGCTCAAGGAAGACAGCATCCGGGTCGATGCCATCAAGCTCGATGCGTTGCTGGAGGTTGCCGGTGAATCGGTGCAGGCGGCCAATCAGGCCAGCGTGCTGCTGGAAAAACTGCAACAGTTCAAGTTCGAGGACGCCGCCGCTGCGTTGATGGTGAGCCTGACCGAAACACTGAATCGCGCCTCGCGCTATTCGACCGAGCTGCAGCGCGCGACCTTGTCGACCCGGATGCAGCCGGTTGGCCGGTTGTTCCAGAAATTCCCGCGGCTGGTGCGCGAGCTGGCCAAGGATCTGGGCAAGGATGTGGAACTGGTCATCGAAGGTGCCGAAACCGAAGTCGACCGGGTGGTGGTCGACAGCCTGTACGACCCACTGGTCCACATGTTGCGCAATGCGCTGGATCACGGCATTGAAAGCGCGGTTGACCGGGCTGCGCTGGGCAAGCCCGTCAAGGCCATCATTTCGCTCAAGGCATGGCAGGAAGCCAACAGCGTGATGATCGTGCTCGGAGATGACGGCAAGGGCCTGAACGCAGCGGAGTTGCGCAAGAAGGCCATCGCAAAAGGTCTCATCAACGATACTGCAGCACAGTCCAACGAAGAAGCCTATCAGCTGGTGTTCCTGCCAGGATTTTCAACCAAGGAAGTCGCCTCCAGTGTCTCCGGGCGCGGCGTGGGCATGGACGTGGTGAAGACCGCGGTAGAAAAACACCGTGGCGCGATCAGCATCGATTCGGCGCTCGGCGCCGGCACGCGCTTCTCGATCCGCTTGCCGATCGAACTGTCGATCGTGCCGACCATGCTGGTGCGCACCGCCGATGCAGCACTGGCGATGCCAATGTCCGTGGTGCAGCGTGTGGTCGAGCTGCCGGAAACCTACATGGAAGTCGGCGGCGCCCCGGTCCTGCGTGATCAGGGCCGACCGCTGCCGGTGCGTTCGCTGGCCGGCATTCTCGGCTACACGCCGGGCGCTGAGCGCGTCGGCATTGTGATCGCAGCACCCAATCCGTACATCCTTGCGGTCGAACGCGTGGAAGGCACGGCGGAAATGGTCATCAAGCCGCTGACAGCGCTGTCGGTGCCGGGCATTACCGGTACTGCGCGCTCGGCCGAAGGTGAACTGGTGCTGGTGGTCGGGCTGTCGTTCCTGCTGGACGGCTGCAAGGCCAACGCGGTCAAACTGGCCGCATAGAACCACCGCAGCACAAAAAAACCCGCTGCCGGACCGTGTGTCCCGCAGCGGGTTTTTCATGGAACATCAGTGCGCGTGAACCCTCCCATCAGGCCTGCGTTTCCGACCGTACACTGGCACTGCCGGCGACCTGGCGTGAACGGTCATCCGGCGCCTTGGACGGCTGGCCCGGTTGCACGCGCTGCTGTTTGGCCTCGGGCGCCTGCTGACCATGCGCATGTTCGAGCTGTTCGCGACGCTGGCGCGCATTGATCTGCTCGCGCTGCTCACGCAACTCTCCTTCTTCGGCCTCGCGAATATCGAGTCGCACCCCCTGGGTTTGCTGGCTTTGCAGCGGGACGGTGATCTCAAGCACGCCGTCGCGCATCTTGGCTTCGGCATTGTGCCCATCCACCCCTTGCGGCAGCGGAATGGCGCGATAGAAACGGCCATAGCTGCGTTCGGTCCGGTGATAGCCTTCGCTGTCCTGCGCGCTGAATTCTTCACGCCGTTCCCCGGAGATGGTCAACCGGTCTTCGTGCACTTGAAGCTCCACGTCATCCTTGGTCAGACCGGGCAGATCTGCACAGATGACCATTTCGTCACCGCGCTGGGTAATTTCGACGGTGGGTGTCCAGTTGCGTGCAACGATGCCGGTGCTGCTGCGGCTTTGGGCGATCTTTCCGATCGGACGTTGTAACAGCTTGCCGAAGAACTGGTCCATTTCCTCCGACATCTTGCGCATCATCACAAACGGCTCTTCCCACGCATTGAGTACGTTGGGAAGCCAGGCCTGGGGTGACACGAACGACTTTTGCAGCATGCTGGCTTCCTGTTCCAGCATACGCACCGGCATCTGCCCCATCGAATGCGACATCTGCGACATCATGCGCGCCGGTTGTGCCCAGACATCACCGAGCGCCGCCGGCGAATGCGAACGCGATTGACTGGTTTCACCACTAAATTGCATTGACCCGCTTTGCTCTGCCATATTGCCCTCCACATGTGTAGAAAATTGACGAACCTGATTTGATCCCGCTGTTGCGGGCCCCTTGCCTGACTTGTCGGCGCCGGCGCCAACCGCGCCGCTGCGCCTGTTGCTGGCGCCGTTGCTTGAACCTGACTGCCCTTCCTGACCCGCACCGCGCCCTACAGCCGACCCGGCCGGCTGCGATTCCACCATTTCCTTGAATCGCTGCAGGTCGCTGTCGAGCCGCTGCCTGGCGGCCTTGCCAGCGTCACCGGCTGCCACATCGTCGCTTTCCATTGATACGGTCACACGGGTAACGTCATTGGCCGCGGATTGAAAGCTGACCCTGCCCGTATTCTTTGGTCCGCTGGTGCTGCGCCACGCAATGACCTTGTCCTGCACCCGTTCGGTAATTTCGGAATCCCATTCGATTTCCTTGCCACCCTTTTCGCCGCGCCAGTGCAAATGGGCCTCATCGAGTTGCCGCACTTCCCGCACGCCATCCATGAAAAGCGGGTACTCATCGAACTGCGTCATCTGCTGGTACACATTGCGAACCGGTCCATGAATCTCAACTGACTGCTCAATCTTTGCCATCACTTCCCTCCTGGTAATTGCCGCACACATGCGGACTCAAACAAACGCGACCAGGTCGATGCCGAAGTCCGCCATCTGCAGCGCCACGGCGAATGAGACGTACGACCCGTCGCGATCCTTAGAGCCAGAGAGACTCCATAAACAAAAGAAGTTCCATACAAATCACTCAACCTTGCGCTGGATTGGCTTTTACGCGCGGCGGTCAATCTCACCGCCGCCGGCGCAACATTTCCTGCCGCAATACCGCGCTGCGGGGACCAGTTCCGGTGGCGCCGCTGTCATCCGGCAACCGCGTCGAACTCTGCGCAAGCGCAACACCACGCATGCTGGTTTCATTACACTCGAAGCACCTGATTGCACACTCGCATCCAGAAAACCATGCGAACGCCAAGCCCCTTTTCTTCCGACCTGCACGACACCGCAGGCGCCCCGATCTCTTCTCGTCACGCTGACTGAATGCGCGCGCTCAACATCCTTACGTGGCCTGCCCCGGACCACTACCTGCAGTCACTGTGCCAGTTGCCGCATCACTTTCATCTGATGACCAACGCGCAGCATCCGTTGCGCGACCGGGGTCGGCATGGCGCGTGGCAATGGGGCGAAAACGTCCATGTCGTGCCAGTCGAACAGGCCCGTTTCAAGCAGTTCGATTGCATCCTTTTTCAGCATAGCCGACATTATCTGGAAGACCAGTACCTGTACCTGAGCGAGTCGCAGCGACAGTTGCCACGGATTTTTCTCGAACACGATGCGCCCTGCGCGCACCCGACCGATGCGCGCCACCCGGCCGACGATCCGTCCATGCTGCTGGTGCATGTGTCGCCATTCAATCAACTGATGTGGGATAACGGCGACCAGCCGACACGTATCATCGAATACGGTGCCGCCGTCTTTCCCGACGTGCAATACCGCGGTGAGCATGCCAGCGGCCTGGTCGTTGCCCATCATCTGGCGCGTCGCGGACGACGCCATGGCAGCGATCTCTATCGCCAGTTCAGCCTCACCGTTCCGCTTGAACTGGTGGGCGCGGGTTCCGAAGAATTCGGTGGGCATGGCGACATGGCGCCAGCCGCACTGACCGACTTCGCGGCGCAGTTTCGCTTTCTGTTTCATCCCGCCCGGTACGCTGGCGTGAGCATTGCCGTCATTGAAGCCATGTTGATCGGCATGCCGGTCATCGGCATCGCCACTGCGGAAATGTCAGGCCTGATCGACAACGGCGTGTCCGGTTATGTGGATACCGACTTGCGCAAGCTGGAGGCCGTCATGCATGAATTGCTGCAGGATCCGCACTATGCCTTTGTGCTCGGACGTGGCGCGCAGCGACGCGCGCGCGAACGTTTCGGCATGCGTCATTTCACCGCCCAATGGAACGCGGCACTGCAACTGGTCACAGACAGCATCTAGCCGCGCTGGCGCGACCCCGATCGAGGACTCTGCATGACAGTCACCACAAACTTCCGGCTCACCCGCGACATGGCCGAGCAGGCAGTCGGCCTGGCGTTGCCGATGATTGAGAAGGCGATTCGCAATCCCGCCATCGATGCCAGCGGCTTCCTGCATATCGTCATCATGGATCCGGCATTGACGCCGGCAACGGCCAGCTTCGATGAAGCGGTGCTGTATGAATTCGCACTGGGCGATCCTGCGGCACGCGACGCCGACTATGCTGCCTTCGCGCGGGCACGGGCGCGCACCTCCTGGTGCTGCGGCATGGGGAGTCAGGCCGAGCAGGAAACCCGCCCCTATTTGTTGACCCCGCACGACACGGTGCTGTGCGGCAGCACCGTGCTCGATGGCATTACAGTCAGCGTCAGTGGCGCCAAATCCTGGTACGACGAAGCATTTTCAGGGTGCGTCGCATTTTGTCTGAAAGCAGTTGCACGCAGCGAAGAAAATGCGTCGCGCCGCGCCACGATGACCTCGTGACGCGCGTGGCGCAGCCGGACCGGCGGCACGCAAGGGAATCCCCCCCTGCGCTACACCGCCGTCAGGCTGAAGCCGGTATGCCGCCAACCCGTCCGCGCGTGCCGTGCAGCGTGCGCCGGGCCGAGCCGGCAACCCCCATCCAGCCACCCAGGACACCACCGACCATCGCCAGCGTGACGGCGGCGAAGACCATCCAGGCTGCATACCCGGTCCGGCGCACCGCCTCCTCTGCCGCCGTCCGGGCACCCGGAGCGGCACTTTCCGGATGCCCGGCCACGATCAGCGCCTGGTCGACCAGCATGGCGGCACGATCCTGGTCCATCCCCATTGCGCGCGTCAAGGCGGTGATTGCCGGTTCGCGCCGGCCTGCCTGAATGTCCTGCTCAAGCGACTGCAAGACTGTTGCATCGACCCGGCCGGCCTGTCCGCCCAGCATCCCCGCCAGCGGCGCACCGGGACGGGCACTTTGCATCAGCGTCGGCGCCAGCGTGAAGACGCCACTGACGATGCCGCCACCGATCGATGCCGCCAGCAGGGCAAACAGCAGAATCGTGACGGCCCACGATACGATGCCATGCAGGACACCATCGACGCGACGCTTCAGACCGGACATCCGGGCCGCGACATAACCGCCCACCACGGTCGCAACCAGCAGACACAATCCGGCCCACAACACGGGTCCGGTGGCGCTGATGCCATTGCCGAGGTCCATGATGGCCAGGCCAGTGGCAATACCGAGCAGGGTCAGCATGATCTGCACCGAGACGCCAGCGGCCACGCCGGCCAGAATAGCGCCCCACCGGACGGCCGAGAACAGCGAGCGCCGCAGCACCGCGCCGGCTGAGTCATAGCCGTGTTCCTGATACTCTGCACTGGAGGAATATTGGGTTGTCACCATGACGGTTACTCCTTTCAAGACGTTCATAGAATGTTGGCCGGCAGCCAGCCTTGCCGGCGTCGCCATGCCTGCCTGCTGCGCGTTGCGTCCACGCCGCCGGACTGGCGCGGCCGCGTGCTCGCCATTTGTATTTTCCCGATGTTCATGACACTCTGCTTGTAACCAGACACCCTGCTACAGCACCATTCGTGCCTGACCGCCGACGAGGCCGGGACACCGCGGCGACCATGTCGTGGCAAGTAATTTTTACAGCGTCCGGTAAGAATTTCAGGCGCGCTGCGCGGCCAGGCGCCCGGCAACAGACGCGCAGCACCCGGTACGGTATCTGCTAACCGCAATGTGGAGCATCAACACACAGGCAATGATGGAGAGCAATGACAACGCCCCGCCCCGTCAGTCCACCGGTCAGGATTGTGATGATCTGCTGGCGCGCGAGCGGCGGGCGCGGATTCAGGCGGAAATAGCCACACGTGCGCGGGATGAATTCCTGGCCATCGTCTCGCATGAATTGCGCGCGCCACTCAATGGCATCCAGAGCTGGACCCACGTCCTTGAATACCAGGTCGTCGAGGGGGTCGCCAGCCCGCTGGCCCAGCGTGCGCTCAACGGCATCAAGACCGGCATCGCGCAGCAGGTCCGCCTGATCGAAGACCTGCTCGATGTCACCCGCATGATGAGCGGAAAATTGCGCCTGGAGAAGCAGCCGCTTGCGCTGTTGCCCGTCATTCGCGCCGCCGTCGACAGCGTGCGGGCTTCGGCGGCGGCGCGCGGCATTCATCTCGAGAGCAGCTATGCAATCACCGCCGAACAGATCGATGGCGATGCCGACCGCATACAGCAGATCATCTGGAACCTGCTCTCGAATGCGATCAAGTTCACTCCCGAAGATGGCCACGTCTGGATCAGCGCCAGCCGGGTTGGCAGCCGCCTGTGCGTGGTGGTGCGCGACAGCGGCGTGGGCCTTGCGCCGGAGTTTCTGCCAAGACTGTTTGACCGCTTCAGTCAGGCCGATACTTCCAGCACGCGCCGCCACAATGGCCTCGGCCTGGGACTGTTCCTGGTGCGGCATCTGGTGCAATTGCATGGCGGTCAGGTGGAAGCGAGCAGTCCCGGTCCGGGCCTGGGCTCCAGCTTTACGTTGTGGTTGCCGTTGCGGCGCGATCAGGACGCCGCCAGCAGCGACGCCGATGCTCGGCTGGTGCCATTGCCTTCGCTGTCCGAGGTGCGCGTCCTGGTCATCGACGACCAGCCCGAAGCGCGCGATTCGCTCACCGCCTTGCTTACCGGCGCCGGCGCTATCGCCTTTCCGGCTGCCAGTGCGCAGGCCGCGATGACATGGCTGCGCACCCTGTCGGCGAACAATTTTCCCGACATCCTGGTTTGCGACATCGCCATGCCGGGCGAGGATGGCTATGCGGTGCTGCAGAAAATACGTTGCTGGAGCGGCGCCGACAACAGCCAGCCGCTGCAGCGCATCCCGGCGCTGGCGCTGACCGCCTTTACCCAGCGCGAGGATCGCATTCGCGCCCTGACGGCGGGCTTTCAGATGCACGTCACCAAGCCGGTCGCGGCGGAGGAACTGATCGTCGTCATCGCCGCGCTGGCCAGCCGCAATGCGTCACGCAACGCGGCAACAATGACCAGTCTCACCGACCCGCCAATCTGATTGCGTACAATAGCCGTTCTCCCCGACCTCTCCAGACGCGCACATGAACCAACTCGATCAGCTCAAGCAGTTCACCACGATTGTTGCCGACACCGGCGATTTCCAGAGCATCAAGGCGTACGCGCCGCAGGATGCCACCACGAACCCCTCGCTGATCCTGAAGGCGGTCCAGAAGCCGGAATATCGTCATCTGCTGGAACAGGCCGTACGCGATCACGCCGGCCAGTCGACTGCCGCCACCGTCGATGGCTTGCTGATCGCCTTCGGCCTGGAAATCCTGCGACTGATTCCGGGTCGTGTCTCGACCGAGACCGATGCGCGGCTGTCGTTCGATACGGTTGGCACCGTCGAAAAAGGACGCAAGCTGATTGCCCTGTATGAGGCGGCCGGGATTCCGCGCGAACGCATCCTGATCAAGATTGCCTCGACCTGGGAAGGCATTCGCGCCGCCGCCATCCTGGAGAAGGAACAGATTCGTTGCAACATGACCTTGCTGTTTGCACTGCCGCAAGCCATTGCGTGCGCCGATGCCGGGGCGCAGCTGATCTCGCCCTTTGTCGGACGCATCTACGACTGGTACAAGAAATCCACCGGACTCGATTACATTGGCGCCGACGATCCCGGCGTACAGTCGGTCAAGCGCATCTACAGCTATTACCGCAAGTTCGGCTACCGCACCGAAGTCATGGGCGCAAGCTTCCGCAACACCTCGCAGATCATCGAACTGGCTGGCTGCGACCTGCTCACCATCAGCCCGGACCTGTTGCAAAAACTGGCTGAAAGCAATGCCACGTTGAGCCGCAAGCTCAGCCCTGAAATCGCCCAGGCCAGCGATCTGCAAAAGATCACGCTCGATGAAAAATCGTTCCGCGCCATGTGCAATGACGATGCGATGGCGACCGAAAAACTGGCCGAAGGCATTCGAGCCTTCTGCGCCGACTCGCAGAAGCTCGACGGCATGGTGGATGTATTACGCGGCGACTGAACAGTTCCCTGCGCAGCGACATAGTCGCGCCATCATTGATCGGCATCAGGACACCGGCCGACAAGATTGTTTTTTAGTTTTGGTTGACTACCATGACCGCTCTGCCGCGTGCATCGCGTGTGCATCACAATCCGGTTTGATGGGATGGTGCATGCCGATTCACTGGCGACAGGCCACCACTACTTTCCCAAGGAGTTGAGCATGGATGCAACGCAAAAAGACAAGGATGATGATCAGAGTTCCAGAAAAGGTTCGCAATCTGGTTCCCGCAGCACCGGTACCCAGGGCGGCAGCCACGAACAGCAGGTCGACGCTGGCCGTCAAAGTCACAAGAATGAGGGCGGCAGTGGCGGCGGTTCGCGCCAATCTGCAGATGACGACCAGTCATCGGGCAAATCCCGGTCAGGCTCAAGCTCGGGTTCCAGCCGGGGCGGCACCCATGAACAGCACGTCGAAGCCGGCCGCCAAAGTCACAAGAACGAAAAATAAACCGAAGTCATTGCCAAGACATGGGCGTGCGATTGCAGCACGCCTTTTTTTTGCCGGGCGCGTGTTGGTTCAGCCCCCCAATATTTGCCCGCCGCCAAAACTGGTCTGTGGCGCCACCACACCGCCGACCCGCAACCGCACGGCGCAATACTTAAACTCCGGAATCTTGCCGAATGGATCGAGCGCCGGATTGGTCAGTCGGTTGATCGCCGCTTCGTAGTAGCAGAACGGCACGAACACCGCGCCGCGCGGCGAACTGTCGTCGGCGCGCGCATACAGGCTGACCTGGCCGCGACGCGACTCCAGCGTAATCACGTCGCCCGGCTGTGCGCCCAGTTCGGCCAGGTCGAGCGGATGCACCAGCGCCACCGGGTCGGGTTCCAGCGCATCCAGCACCGCAGCGCGGCGCGTCATGCTGCCGGTGTGCCAATGCTCCAGCTGGCGGCCGGTGATCAGCACATGCGGAAAGTCGCTGTCGGGCCGTTCGTTGGCGGGAATGATGTCGGCCGGAACGAAGCGCGCGCGCCCGCTTTCGGTCGGGAAGTGATCGGTAAACACCACTGACTCACCCGGGTCGCCTTCTTCGTGACACGGATAGGTGATCGACTGTTCGCGCTCGAGTCGTTCCCAGCGCATGCCATGGATGCTGGGCATGCTGCTGCGCATTTCGTCAAATACATCGGCAACGCTGCCGTAGTGCCAGTCCAGTCCCATGCGCGCGGCAATCTGCTGGATGATCCACAGATCCTGTTTGGCCTGGCCGGGCGGTTGCAGCGCCTGGCGACCGATTTGCACCAGCCGGTCGGTGTTGGTGAAGCTGCCGGTTTTTTCGGGAAAGGCGGAGGCCGGCAAAATCACGTCAGCCAGGTAGGCGGTCTCGGTCAGGAAAATATCCTGCACCACCAGATGTTCCAGTGCCGCCAGTGACTCGCGCGCGTGATTGGCATCGGGGTCCGACATGGCCGGATTCTCGCCCATGATGTACATGCCGCGCACGCTGCCGGCCTTGATCGCGTTCATCACCTCGACCACCGTCAGGCCTGGCTGGCGATCCAGCGGCACGCCCCACAGTTGCTCGAACTTGGCAATCGCGGCCGGATTGTCCACGCGCTGGTAATCGGGATACATCATCGGAATCAGTCCGGCATCGGAGGCGCCCTGCACGTTGTTCTGGCCGCGCAGCGGATGCAGACCGGTGCCGGGCCGGCCGATCTGCCCGGTCATCAGTGCCAGCGCGATCAGGCAGCGCGCATTGTCGGTGCCATGCACGTGCTGCGAGATGCCCATGCCCCACAGGATCATCGATCCCTTCGAGGTCGCATACAGGCGCGCGACATAGCGAATCAGCTCGGCATCAACGCCGCAGATCGGCGCCATCAACTCGGGACTGTAACCCTCGACATTGGCCTTCAGTGCGTCGAAGCCGATGGTGCGACTGTCGATGAAACCCTGGTCGACCAGTCCTTCGTGCACGATCACATGCATCATGGCGTTGAGCAGCGCCACATCGGTGTCCGGCTTGAATTGCACAAAACGGTGCGCCAGGCGCGCCATGTCGGAACGGCGCGGGTCCATCACGATCAGTTTGGTGCCGTTGTTGACCGCGTTCTTGATCCACGTCGCGCCGACCGGATGGTTGACCGTCGGGTTGGCGCCAATGACGATGACGACCTCGGCCTTGATGACATCCATCACCGGATTCGATACCGCGCCCGAGCCAATCCCTTCGAGCAGCGCCGCCACCGAAGAGGCGTGGCACAGCCGGGTGCAGTGGTCGACATTATTGGAGCCGAAGCCGGTGCGCACCAGCTTCTGAAACAGATAGGCCTCTTCGTTGCTGCCTTTGGCGGAGCCAAAACCGGCCAGCGATTTCTTGCCGTGCGTATCGCGAATCTGCAGGAATTTGCTGGCCGTCAGCGCCAGCGCTTCGTCCCACGTCGCTTCGCGGAACACGTCCAGCACATGGTCCGGGTCCATCGTGAACTCACCGCGTTTGGGCGCATCGTCGCGCCGGATCAGCGGCACCGTCAGGCGCTGGGCGTGATGGGCGTAGTCAAAGCCGTAGCGGCCCTTGACGCACAAGCGCTTGTGATTGGCCGGGCCGTCGCGGCCTTCGACGAACAGGATCTTGTTGTCCTTGACGTTATACGTGAGCTGGCAACCGACGCCGCAGTATGGGCAGACCGAATCCACCTGCTTGTCCGGCACTACCAGCGCTGCCGCGCGCGCCGGCATCAGGGCGCCGGTCGGACAGGCCTGCACGCATTCGCCGCAGGCCACGCAGGTCGAGGCGCCCATCGGGTCGTTCATGTCGAACACGATGGCGGCATGCGCGCCACGAAACGCCAGTCCGATCACGTCATTGACCTGCTCGTCCCGACAGGCCCGCACGCAACGCGTGCACTGGATGCAGGCATCCAGATTGACCGCAATCGCGGGATGCGACAGATCGGCCGCAACCGCCGTGCGCGGCGCAAAACGCGGCTTGCCGACGCCCAGCTTGCCGGCCCATTGATCGACTTCGTTATGCCGTGTGAATTCCGTCTCCGGCATATCGGACTGCAGCATTTCCAGCACCATCTGCTGCGCTTTCACGGCGCGCAGACTGTCGGTGGTGACCACCATGCCGGCACTCGGATTGCGGCAGCAGGCCGGCGCCAGCACGCGTTCGCCGTTGATCTCCACCATGCAGGCGCGACAGTTGCCGGCGGTGTCGAGCCCGGCCTTATAGCACAGGCGCGGCACCTCGATGCCTTCGCGCTCGGCGACCTCGATCAGGGTCTCGTTGCCACGGGCGCTGACGGTGCGGCCGTTGAGCGTGAAATCGATGGTCGGCAGCCGGATGGCTGAGCGCTCATTGCGGGTGATGGCATTCATGATGTGGCCTGTGGCAGGTTCAGTTCATGCGGAAAGTATTTGATGACGCAGTCGACCGGATTGGGTGCGGCCTGGCCGAGACCGCAGATGGAGGCGTCGCGCATCACGGCCGACAGATCGGCCAGCAGGTTCACGTCCCAGCGCGGTTGCTCGATCAGGGTCAGGGCCTTGGCCGTCCCTACCCGGCACGGCGTGCACTGGCCGCAGGATTCTTCCTTGAAAAAGCGCATCAGGTTGCGCGCGGCGTCGACCACCGAATCGCGCTCGGACAGCACGATGATGGCAGCCGAGCCGATGAAGCAGCCATGCGGTTGCAGCGTATCGAAGTCGAGAGGAATGTTGTTCATCGAAGCCGGCAGGATGCCGCCCGAGGCGCCACCCGGCAGGTAGGCATACAGCGTCTCTCCCTCCAGCATCCCGCCACAATGCTCGTCGATCAGCTCGTTGATGGTGATGCCGGCAGGCGCCAGATGCACCCCCGGCAACCGGACGCGGCCAGACACCGAGAATGAGCGCAAGCCCTTGCGTCCGTTGCGGCCCTGCGCGCCGAACCATGGACCGCCCTTTTCCAGAATCCGGCGTACCCAGTACAGGGTTTCAAAATTGTGCTCCAGCGTCGGGCGTCCGAACAAGCCGACCTGGGCAACGTACGGCGGACGCAACCGGGGCATACCGCGCTTGCCTTCGATCGATTCGATCATGGCCGATTCCTCGCCGCAAATATAGGCGCCGGCGCCGCGTCGCAAGTGGATTTGCGGCATCGCCCGCATCGGTGCGGCGGCCTGCAGCTTGGCGATCTCGGTGGTCAGCAGGGCGCGACAGCCGTGGTATTCGTCGCGCAAATAAATGTAGATGTCATCAATGCCGACCGCCCATGCCGCGATCAGCATGCCTTCCAGAAAACGATGCGGATCGCGTTCGAGATAGGTGCGATCCTTGAACGTGCCCGGCTCGCCTTCATCAATATTGACCGCCATCAATCGCGGCCCGACTTCAGCGCGCACGATGCGCCATTTCCGGCCGGCCGGGAAGCCTGCCCCGCCCAGTCCGCGCAGTCCGGAATCTTCCATCGCCTTCAATACCGATTCAAGCTCCAGCTTGCCGCTAAGGCAGTCCTTGAGCAACTGGTAGCCGCCATGTTCCAGGTATTGTTCCAGATCGATCGCCGCTTCAGGATGGTGCACGGTCTGTTTTGCGCTAACGGCGGCCTGCACCGCTGCGCAGTCGGCATGCGGTACCGGGCATTGCCCGACGATCACCGCCGGCGCCTGCTCGCAGCGGCCCACACAGGGCGCGGGGATGACGCGGATTTCCTTGCCGAACAAGGTCGGCAAGCGCGCCAGCAGTTCCTGTGCGCCGGCCAGGTCGCAACTGAGGCCATCGCATACGCGCACCGTTATTTCCGGGGCGGCCGGGATCTTGCCGTCGGCATCTTCGCGCACCACCGAAAAGTGATGATAGAAGGTCGCCACTTCATACACCGCCGCTTGCGACATGCGCATTTCCTGCGCCAGCGCCGCCAGATGCGATGTCGCCAGCTGGCCAAAGTGATCGTTAATCCGGTGCAGATGTTCGATCAGCAAATCCGGCTGGCGCGACGCGTCGCCCAGCAGCATTTGCACCTCGGCCAGCGCCTCGGGCCGGACCCGGCGCCCTTTCGGCGCCTCGCGCTTGCGTTGCCGGCTGGCTGGCGCGGCGATGATCGGAATGACGGTAGGTTTCAAAACCGGCCTCGATGATTCGATCGGATTACTTGAACAGGATCGCGGCCTTTTGCAGCGTGATCCAGACGCCAACAAGAAGTGGAATACCAACCGCCGCCCACGCCATCACGGCAACCCCCGGCGAACTCGCCGCGGCACTGGCAACACCGACGCCACCGACACTGTTGGCGACCGAGCGGTCATGCGCCAGGCGGCGTTCTTCGGCCAGCTCCGCATCGGTCATGAAATCCTTGGCGGCGACCGGACGCACCAGCAGATTGCAAATGAAACCCAGCACCAGCATGCCCGCCAAAATGTACATCGTGACATCGTACGCTTGCGCCTTGGGCACGCCTTGCGCAATCTGGTATTCGCGGATGTAGTTTACCAAGACCGGTCCGAGCACGCCTGCGGTGGCCCACGCAGTCAGCAGGCGACCATGAATTGCGCCGACCATCTGGGTACCGAACATGTCGGCCAGGTAGGCCGGAATCGTTGCGAAGCCACCACCATACATCGACAGGATGATGCAGAACGCAAGCACGAACACCGCCAGCAAACCGGCATGGGCGGCGCTGGGAATCGACGCGTACAGCACAAACCCGAGCGCGAAGAAGACCAGATAGGTTGCCTTGCGGCCGATGTAGTCGGAAAACGATGCCCAGACAAAGCGACCGCCAATGTTGAACAACGACAGCAGCCCCGTGAAGCCGGCGGCGATGGCGGCGATCTGCCCTTTTTGCGCCGTCGACAGGTCGTTGAATGCGAGATCGACACCGATGAGGCGGCCGCCAAATACTTCCTGCAGCAAGGGGGAAGCCATGCCCAGAATGCCAATGCCGGCCGAAACGTTCAGCATCAATACCGCCCAGATCAACCAGAACGACCTGGTTTTCCATGCGGTTGCCAAATGCACGTGCCTGTCGGTGATCATGGCGTTATTGGTTTGCGCCGGTGGCGCCGTCCAGCCCTCCGGGTTCCAGCCTGCCGGCGGCACCCGATAGCCAAACGCGCCGCACAGCATGAACACCAGATAGATTGCTGCCATGGTCAGGAAAGTTTCCCAGACACCCACCGAGACCGGCGTTGCGTAGTATTTCATCAGCTTGTCAGCCAACGGCGCACCAATCATCGCGCCGCCGCCAAAACCCATGATTGCCATGCCGGTGGCCATGCCACGCCGGTCCGGAAACCATTTGATCAGCGTCGAGACTGGCGAAATATAGCCGAGGCCAAGTCCAATACCGCCAATCACCCCCGAGCCCAACCACAGCATCCAAATCTGATGGGTATAGACGCCCAGCGCCGAAATCACCAGTCCGCCGCACCAGCACAGTGCCGACACCACCCCCGCCTTGCGCGGACCGGCATGTTCGAGCCAGCCACCAAACAGCGCGGCCGACGAACCCAGGAACACGAAGAACAAGGTGTACATCCAGCCAAGCATCGAGATTTTCCAGTCACACCCGGTGGCAAAAATCTCGGCGAAAAAAGGCATCTCCTTGGCACAGGCGATCGGGTCCTTGATACCAATGGCCTTCGACAGTGGCAGCCAGAATACCGAGAAGCCATACGCCATGCCGATACAGAGGTGGATTGCCAATGCCGCCGGCGGGACCAGCCAGCGGTTGAAACCGGTGCCTGCGATCGTGTGTTCCTTGGCCAAAAAATCAAACATCGTCTTGTCTCCTGATAGCGAATCGTCTTTTATGTCTGCCTGGCAGTGCCTGTCGTTATCGTCAACAGTGCAACTTCCGCCACAAAATAACATTGGGAAACTAAATGAGCAATAGGCCCGCCGGCCCGGCGCCACTGCGACCGACACGAGTCAAATCCTGTCATTGGATCAAGCCTTCGGGAAAAGTGCGCGCCACCGAAGAAAGATTCCTTTGGGAAACTTTCAGAATCCCCGTTTAGTCAACCCGAATATTTTTCCGGCTGTTGCCGCAAACCATCACTACGGATAGTTAATGCGTTGAATACTACCATTGGTTACAAAAATGATCGAACCCGCTAACAACGCGGCTTCGGAACCTCACATCGCGACGATACGGAGCATGACAATGACCCTGACCAACATGAACATCAGCACGCGCCTAATTGCCGGCTTCTCGCTTGTTTTGGCGTTGCTGATCCTGGCCGTCGGCTTTTCCATCAATCGCATGGAAAACCTCAATGAACACATCGGGACCATCGTCCAGAACCGTTACCCGAAAATTATGCGCATCAACGACATCAAGGGCGATTTGAATGTCATCGCCCGCGCGGTCCGCAACGTCATGCTGATCAGCGACGCCGGCGAAGACAAAAAGGAAATCGCGCGAATCGATAATGCGCAAAAAAATCTGAATAACAATCTGAACGCGCTGGAGAAAAGTATTCAAAGTCAGGAAGGAATCCAGCTAATGAAAAATCTGTCCGGCACCGTCGAGAAATACCTGGCGGCGATCAATGCCACCACAAAACTGGCACAACAGGACAAGCTCGACGAGGCAAAGACGATGCTGCTCAAGGAAGTGCGCGGCGCACAAAGCGCAACCTTCGACGGGCTCGACAAGTTGCTGGTCTATCAGACCGGCCTGATGGAGGAGTCCGGCAAGGATGCCACCCAAGCCTTTCAGGCGGCGCGGACCCTGATGTTCGGCATCGTTGCCGCCGCCCTGTCCGTCGGCGCCCTCGCCGCCTGGCTGATCACCCGCGGCGTCTTGCGGCAACTGGGCAGCGAGCCAGCCTACGCCTCCGACATTACCCGTCAGATCGCGCGCGGCGACCTCGCGGTGTCGATCAGTCTCAAGGACGGCGATCGCTCCAGCCTGTTGTTCAATATCGATGCGATGCGCAACAGCCTCGCCAGAATCGTTGCCGAAGTGCGCAATGGCACCGATGCGATCGCCACTGCATCGGGCCAGATCGCCGCCGGCAACATGGACCTGTCGTCACGCACCGAGCAACAGGCCGCATCGCTCGAAGAGACGGCCTCGTCGATGGAAGAGCTGACCTCTACTGTCAAGCAGAACGCCGACAATGCCAACCAGGCCAATCAGATGGCGATGTCGGCGTCGCAAGTGGCCGTCCAAGGCGGCAGCGTGGTGTCGCAGGTGGTCGAAACCATGGGGTCGATCAACACCTCGGCGCGAAAGATCGTCGACATCATCGGCGTCATTGACGGGATCGCGTTCCAGACCAACATCCTGGCCTTGAATGCCGCCGTCGAAGCGGCGCGGGCAGGCGAACAGGGGCGCGGATTTGCCGTCGTGGCCTCGGAGGTGCGCAGTCTGGCGCAGCGCAGTGCGGCCGCCGCCAAGGAAATCAAAATCCTGATCGACGATTCGGTCCAGAAGGTCGACACCGGTTCCAGACTGGTCGATCAAGCCGGTGCGACCATGGAAGAAGTGGTCGACAGCGTCAAGCGCGTATCGGACATCATCAGCGAAATCACCGCGGCCAGCCAGGAACAGACCGCCGGCATCGAACAGATCAATCAGACCATCACACAGATGGACGACGTCACGCAAAAAAATGCCGCACTGGTGGAAGAAGCAGCAGCGGCAGCGCAATCGCTACAGGATCAGTCAGGCAGACTTGCCGACACGGTGGGTGTATTCAAGCTGAGCGCGGACAGGCTGGCCGTGAGCACGGAGTCGCGCACCGTCAGCACAACGGCCGTCCCAGCGTCGAAAGCGGCGGCGCGGTCGATTGCAGCACCGCGCAAACCGGCTGCCGTCACGGCGCCATTGCGGCGCGTCGCTGCGCCCGTGACGGGCAACAGCGACTGGGAGCAGTTCTAGCCTGCCGGCCCGGCAGGCCGAATCGGCATCAGATCAGAAATCGACGGTGACGCCGGTGCCGACGCTCTTTTGCGAATAGTTGTAGTCGATCAGCGTCTGGCCATAGCCACTGAAGATTTCCACGTAGCCCTTCAGATTGCGTGACAGCGGGAAGTTCCAGCCGAGTTGGGTGGCGCCGCGCGAGGTACGGAAGTTCTTGCGTGCCAGCAAAGAAAACTCGTGGCCGCCCTGGCGATAGCTGGCCTGCAGATCGCCGTTGCCCATGTAGTCGAGGATGTCCGGGTTGTCGTCGTCCTTGCCGCCGCCATCAAGCCGCTTCCAGACACGCGCCAGCAAGGTGAAGCGGCCCTCCTCCAGGCCTGCCTGGGCGTAGAACCGGTTCCAGCTGCGCGACAGCGTGCCGGACTGGCCATTCGATTGGTGCACCATGCCGAAGTTGACGAAGCGTGCCGTGATGCCCGGCAAGCGGAAATTGACGGGCACCACCGCCATCAGCTCGGGCTGGTAGTTGGTCTCGCGGAACGGGCTGGAGGCGCTCTTGTTGTAGGCCTGCCAGTAACTTTGCTGGGTGTAGCCGAACCACAGGTCAAACGGCGTGCCGGCAAGATCCTCGGCCAGTTTCATCTTGAAGCTCAACTGGAACATCAGCTCCGCATGTTGCAGGCGCTTGTCCTCGTCGGTCTTGACGATGCCGGCATTGATGAACGGGGCGTAATTCGGCGCACCGCTGTAATTAGCCAGCAGCAAATAGGTCGGACGGTAGGAGCGAAAATTGAAGGTGTTGCGCTTGAGATCGTTGCCCAGCTCCCACTCCTGCGCCAGCAAGGAGGTTTCCGCGGTGGGCTGCGGCACTGTTTTCAGTACGCTTGGTGCGGCTGGCGCAGCGGTCGGCTCAACCGGGCGCATGTCGACTTCGGCCAGCTGGTCAAAGCAGGCCAGGCGCTTGTCATTGTCGGCGAGACTGGCGCACACGGCGACGGCGCGGGAATCGACCACGGCATGGGCCGCCAGGGGCGACATGAGGCCAAGCAGCGGCAGCGCGAAACGGGAGATGGAAGGCATGGTTGCTGACAAAAAAAGGTTACTCGGAGCAAGCGCGCCATTCTCGCACGTGTCGGCTCGACACACGGGATTGCTACCAGGGTTGCACGGAAATTTTTTTTGGCAGGAATGCTAACTGTTGTTGCCGCGGCGCGGCGCCGGCAGGGTCGCCAGCAACACACCGGCCAGCGCCAACGCGAACGCCACCAATTGCAGCCGGCTCAGCGTTTCGCCCAGCACCAGCACACCAACCAGCGCGGCGCTGACCGGCAGCATCACGGTGAACACACCGGCCTGACTGGCCGGAATCACTTTCAGCCCGGTCATCCACAGCCACACGGTCCAGACACTGGCAGCCAGGCCATAAAACACCAGCAACACCCAGATCGGTGCGCGCACCACGGCAAAATCAAAATGCAGCGCGGCCCACAATCCCATCGGCGTGACCAGCGCCAACCCCCACAGATTGATGATCGCGCTGATGCGCTTCGGGCTGAGCGAGTCGGTCAGTTTTTTGCCGATGATCGCATAGGCCGCTTCGCACAAGACTGCGGCGAACACCAGCAGATTGCCCAGCCAGGCATCGCCGTGCGCGCCGGTCGCAGACGGGCTCGTCGCCAGTGACAACAAACCGATGCCAAGCGCGCCGCAGACCACGGCGGCCCAGATGCGCGCACCGATGCGCTCCTTGAGGAAACCCCAGCTCATCAGCGCGACCACCGCCGGGATCGCCGACATGATCACGCCGGCGGAGACCGCACTGGTCATGCTCACGCCGGTGATCATGCACAGCGTAAACAGAAAATTGCCAAGAAAGGATTCAAGAAACACCAGCAGCCGGGTGTGGCCGCTCAGCGGCAGTTCAGTGGCGGGCCGCTTCAGCCAGCGCAGCATGGCGACGGCGCCGATGCCAAAGCGTAGCCAGGCCAGCAGGAACACCGGAAACACCAGCGCCAGCGGTTTCGACAGGGCGACGTAGCTGCCCACCAGCGCCATGCTCAGCGCCAGGCACAGGTACGCGAGGAATCGATTTGGTACAAACGGCATGCTTATCTGGCCGGTCCGCGAAACGATCCGGCCTTGGGCTTCTTGGGCTTTTTCGGTTTCTTGACCAGCTGTCCGCTGGCGTTGGTTTCCGGCACGCGATGATCGGCCTCGAAGCCGCGTTCTTCGATGCGCTGCAGGTTCTGTTTGGTCAGCATTTCGATTGCGGCCAGCAGCGGCGCTTCGTCGGCACAGACCAGCGAAATCGCCTGCCCGCTGGCGCCGGCACGCCCGGTACGGCCGATGCGGTGAATGTAATCCTCGGCCACGATCGGCAAATCGAAATTGACCACCAGCGGCAGGTCATCGATATCCAGTCCGCGTGCCGCGACATCGGTGGCGACGAGAATCTGCACCTCGCCGGCCTTGAACCGCTCGAGTGCGCGCAGGCGCGCCGGCTGCGGCTTGTCGCCATGAATCGCATCGGCGCGCACGCCGGCGGCCAGCAGGATGTCGACCAGCTCATCGACGCCGCGACGGGTCTTGACGAACACCAGCACCTGGCCCCAGCGGTGCTTTTTCAGCAGATGCAAAAACAGCTCGGGCTTGCGTTTCTTGTCGAGCGGGATCAGCCACTGCTTGATGGTCTTGACGGTGGTGTTGCGCGGGCTGATTTCGATGCGTACCGGGTCGGCCAGCATGACGCCGGCGAGCGCCCGGATCTCATCCGAAAACGTGGCGGAAAACAGCAGGGTCTGGCGTCGCTTGGGCAGCGCGGCAAACACCTCATTCAATTCGCGCGCAAAGCCAAGGTCGAGCATGCGGTCGGCTTCATCCAGCACCAGCGTTTGCAGCTGCTCGAACCTGACCGCGTTCTGCCGGTGCAGGTCGAGCAGGCGGCCCGGCGTCGCCACCAGCACATCGAGGCCCTTGCGCAGCTTCATCATCTGCGGATTGATGCTGACGCCGCCATACGCCACATGCGTGCGCAGTGGCAGCGACATGCCGTACTCGGCAAAGCTCTGATGGACCTGTTCGGCCAGCTCGCGGGTTGGCACCAGCACCAGCACCCGGACACAATTGGCCGTGACCTGCGGGCCTTCCATGGTCAGCCGCTGCAGCAGCGGCAGCGCAAAGGCGGCCGTCTTGCCGGTGCCGGTCTGGGCCGCCGCCATCAGGTCGCGCCCGGCCAGCACCGCCGGAATGGCCTGCACCTGCACCGCTGTCGGCGTGTCATAACCCAGGGTCTGCAGATTGCGCTGCAACTGGTCGATCAGGCCCAGCTTCGCAAACGTCATGCCTGCCTGCGCGCCTGTTGATGCAGTGCGACGAACAGCTTGACCAGCGCGGCCAGCACCGCATCGAAATGCTGTTCCGGTTCGATCCGGTCCCAGATGTAATGCATCATCACGGCTTCGAAGCGGTTGCCGCGCCGTTTGTTGCTGGCGGCATGTGCGCGCGAAATCGCCTTGGTGAACTGGCGACGCATGTTCGGCAGCACCGGCACATGCTCGCTGTCGTCCAGGAACTCGAAACCGGATGGCAGCGCGGCGCCCTTGAAATCCGATTCGATCAGCTCGAACACGCCCGGCGGCATTTTCTGGATCAGGTCGCAGGCCGAGGCTTCGAGCTTCAGTGTCAGGGTAAAACCGGCCGGATAGACCGCGCCGTCGTCGTCCCGCTCGGGCAGAAACGCCGCCAGTCGCAGCGAATACTCGGCGCCGTGCGCGTCATTGTAGGCGCTGTGCTGCAGGGTGCGCGTACCAGGCCAGAAGAACAGCGTGCCCGGCGTGCCCGGCTCGTCCTTGTCCGGGAAAAATTCAACGGCGATGTCATCGGCCCCGGCCCCCGCTTCGGTCAGCATCTGCAGCACCGGCATGGCCAGGTCGCCCAGCGTGGTGGCGGCAATCGTCGACGTGGTGACGATGTCGGCGCTCGACAGGTCTTCGACGATATAGGTGTTGAGGGTAGCGAGCAGGGTATTGGGCTTGAGGACGGAAGTCGGGTTCATGGTCACAATCGAAGGACGTTGACGGAAGCGCACAGGTTACCTTACCGACGGCAATCGCTGCACATGAGTTGCTTGATCGACGCTGAAAAAACAAAAGCCTGGACCGTTTAAGGTCCAGGCTTGCATGTTTGGTTGCGGGGACAGGATTTGAACCTGTGACCTTCGGGTTATGAGCCCGACGAGCTGCCAGACTGCTCCACCCCGCGTCTGAGTCAGAGACTATATCAGAGATCCACGAAATAGCCAGCGCTTTCGCCACTTCGGCCGGAAATAACGCCAGCCCCTGGCAATGCCGCGCTTATTTTCCGGCTGGCGTGACGCGCCAGATCGCATTGCCGACATCATCGGCCACCAGCAAGGCGCCGACTCGGTCAATGGTGACGCCGACCGGGCGTCCGTAAGCATTGCCGTCCGCGCTCAGGAATCCGGTCAGGACGTCCTCCGGCATGCCGTTCGGGCGGCCATCGGCAAACGGCACGAACACGACCTTGTAACCACTGCTTGGGTTGCGGTTCCAGGACCCGTGCTGGCCGATGAAGGCGCCGCCGGCGTAATGCGGTGGCAGCAACTTGCCCTCGTTGAAGGTCAGGCCAAGCGACGCGGTGTGCGAGCCCAGCGCGTAATCAGGTGCAATCGCACTGGCAACCAGATCGGGCCGTTGCGGTTTGACGCGCACATCAACGTTGTTTCCATAGTAGCTGTACGGCCAGCCATAGAACGCACCGTCCTTGACCGAAGTCATGTAGTCCGGCACCAGGTTGTTGCCCAATTCATCGCGCTCATTGACGGCGGTCCAGAGGGCGCCGGTCTTCGGCTCCCAGGCCAGTCCGTTCGGATTGCGCAGGCCGGAGGCGAACACGCGGGACTTGCCGCTGGCGGGGTCGATTTCCAGAATGCCGGCGCGACGTTCTTCGGCCGCCATGCCATTTTCAGCGACGTTGCTGTTGGAGCCCACCGTCGCATACAGCAGCTTGCCGTCGCGGCTGGCGATGATGTTTTTGGTCCAGTGATGATTGATGGTGCCGGCCGGCAGGTCGGCCACCTTGGTGCCCGGTGTCGTGATGCTGGTCGCGCCCTCGACATACTTGAAGCGCAGCACGGCATCGGTTGTGGCGACATACAGGTCACTGCCGACCAGGGTCATGCCAAACGGCGAATTCAGATTCTCGAGGAACACCGAACGGGTCTCGGCCACACCGTCGCCATTGCTGTCACGCAGCAGCGTAATGCGATTCGGGCTGGCCACACCGGCGCCGGCTTTCTTCATCACTTTTCCCATCACAAAGCCCTTGATGCCCTTCCCATCGTCGGGCTTGGCCGGCGCATTGGTTTCGGCAACCAGCACATCGCCATTGGGCAGCACGTACAGCCAGCGCGGATGTTCGAGGCCGCTGGCAAAGGCGTTGACGGCAAGACCGGCCGCCGGCTTGGGCATGCCGCCGTCGGGCCAGCCCTTGGCGGGGGCAATGTGTACGGTGGGAATCAGCGTCTTGGCCGGTTGCGGCAACACCGGGTTGGGTCCGAAACCCGGATCGGGATCGGCCGCGGCGGAAAATGCAAGTGGGCTCGCAAGCAGGCAAACAAGAAACGGAAGGCTACGTGGCAGGGTCATGAATGAACTCCAGATCAGCAAACGTGAGAAGTAACGGCGAGGCGGGTGGCGGCGATCAGCATCGGCATGCGGCAGGTACGTCGGCGGTCGCCCATCAGGTGGCGCATGGCCTCGATCGACAAGCCACTGACCTCCTGCATGCAAAGCAGTCGTCCACCGGCAATCGGTTGCCGCAATGCACGGATATCCTGCAGCAGTCCGCAAGACAGGTACAACGCTTTCGACAGGGCCTTTTCTGAATGGAGATTGAGTCTGACGGCAAGGAAATCAAGCAGCCGCGACGGATTGTAAGTACGGGTGTTCAATGGTTGAATCATGGCGCGCATCGCAACGAAAAAGTGACGCAAGTATAAGAAAACCCGTTGCCAGCGTATGTCGACTTCCGCACACAACAGGGTGTTTTTATGCCATGCCTGCGCAGCAACAAACCCGCTTGCATGCCAAATTGCAGCACGCAAGCGGTTCACGGCTATCATGCTCGCAACCCTCCATCTTTCCGGGATACGCCAACATGTACAGCAATGACGACCGCCTGATCATTTTCGATGCCGACGGCACCCTGATCGATGCCTTCGCGGCGATCGACCAGACCTTCTCGGCGCACGGCATGGACATTGGCAAACTGGAAAATTTTCAAAAGCGCCGCAAGCTGCTCAAGTACCTCGGCGGCATCAAGGAGTTTCCGGTCAACTTGCGCAAGCAGTTCGGCAAGCAAAACCGCAAGGCGCTGCGCGCCACCCTGACCGACGTCTACCGCGAGGAGGCGCGCCTGTATCCGGGCCTGGCGGAGTTGCTGCAGGATTTGATCGCCACGCCGGAGGTGCGGGTCGGGTTGGTCACGCGCAACGTGACCATCGAGCCGGAACTGACCATTGGCAAGTTATTGGCGCGCCATGACATCGACATCAACGCCCTCGATTATCTGGCCTACGTGCCGTTGAGCCAGACCAAGACCTCCGCATTCCGCGAAGCACGCACCCGCTTCGATATCAATCCGGCGCGCGGCTATGCCTGTGGCGATGAGCACAAGGACTATCTGGCGACCATCCAGACCGGCATGCATCCGTTTATCGTGTCGTACGGATTTGAAGACCATCAGCGCCTGACCACCCGCTTTGCCGTGCCGGAGGAAGTCATCTCGCGCACTCCCGACGAGGTGTGTGCGCGCATTCGGCATGGCCTTGGCATTCCCGTTCGCGATTGATTTCGATTGCCATGAAAACAACGCGCCAGATCGATTCCTTGCCGTCACTTGCCATGAAAAATACCCAGCACGGTGTGCGCCAGCGCCCGCTCCTGTTCATCGCACTGGCCTGCACGATTCCGGCCTTCTATATGATTCTGATCGGGCCGCAACCTGCCATCCGCCAGATCGGCAATCTGCTCTACGGCATTACCGCCGCCTTGATCGCCCTGGAGTTCGTGCTGCAGCGCCGCCATCCGCTGCATGCGCGCAAACCGTGGCACGTCTCGCTCGGGGATTTGCTGATTTTTTGCGGCGCGCTGGCCAGCGCATGGCCGACCACGCCGCCGTGGTCGATGCTCGAATGGACGCTGCGACTGGGATTTTCCGGCATCGTCTTCCTGCGCTTTCCGAAGCTGTTGATGGCC
Source organism: Actimicrobium sp. GrIS 1.19 (assembly GCF_035984655.1). NCBI lineage: Bacteria > Pseudomonadati > Pseudomonadota > Betaproteobacteria > Burkholderiales > Oxalobacteraceae > Actimicrobium > Actimicrobium sp. GrIS 1.19. Next base: position 96,533 of record NZ_JAXCHT010000010.1, read on the forward strand.
TGGATGGTGCCGCGTCACCTGATGCAGATTCTGGCTGTTTCGGTCGTCTTGCTGGCCCTCGCCGGCGGCGGGTTCTACTGGCTGGAGCCGAAGGTGGTGACTTATGGCGACGGGCTCTGGCTGGCCTTCATCACCGGCGCCACCGTCGGCTATGGCGATCTGGTGCCGTCGACGCCGGCCTCGCGCGTGTTCGCGGTGTTCATCGTGCTGCTCGGCTATGCCGTGTTCTCGGTGGTCACGGCCAGTATCGCGGCGCTGTTCGTCGGTGAAGATGAACAGCGCTTCGAAAAGGAACTGCACGCCGACATCCGCGCGCTACGCAAGGAGATCGGCCACCTGCGCGAAGAAATGCATCAATCGATGCGGCCGCCGCGCGACCTGCCGTAATCAGACGCCGACGAGCTTCCTGAATGTGGCCAGCACGGCATCGCCCTTGAATGGCTTGACGATCCAGCCCTTGATGCCGGCGGCCTTGCCGCGTTCCTTCATGATCGGCGAATTCTCGGTCGTCAGCATGATGATGTGGACCGCGCTGTTGCCCAGCTCGCTGCGGATCTTCTCGGCCATCGTCAGGCCGTCCATGTTCGGCATATTAACGTCGGACACCACCAGCTTGATGCGGGAGTCGCCCTTGAGTTTTTCCAGGCCGTCGCGCCCATCAACGGCCAGCGTGACGTCCAGCCCGTTCTTGCGCAGGAAATCGCCGACCTCGTTACGAACCGTGCTGGAATCGTCCACCACCAGAATATGTGCCATGCCTGTGCCTCGTCAGATTTAAAATAATTCAAGCTCGCCGGTATCGGCGCTGTCTTCGTTGTCGCTCACCGCAAAATCCAGATCGGCATAGTCGCTCACGCACAGGCTGACGTGAAACGGCGGCGTGTCATGCGCGTTCACATCCACCTTGAAATGCTGGACGTGGCCGCAATGCAGCGCATCGATGTAGCTGGCGCAGTGCCGATCGATGATGTTCGGGGTCGACATGCCGATGTGCGGAAAAAATTCGCCGAGGTCGCGGTTCAGGATGCCGCAACAGAGGTTGCCGCACTCTGCGATCGCATCCTGAAATGCCTGTTCGGTCATCTCGTCGGCCGCCACATCGTGGATGCGCGCAAAATGGTCACGGGTCGCCGCATTGGGTGTGAAATAAATCAGCACCATCAGACGGAACAGATACGAGGACACGGTCAGCATGACGATGCGGGTTTCAGTGATATCGGCCACATCAGTCAGCACGCTGACGTCGCAGCTTTCCTGCGCCGACGGCAACAGACTGGCCTTGATGGCTTTGGTGAGAAGACGGTCGAAGCCGTCGCGTGCCTGGAGACTGATCATGTTCCGGTCCGAGGCTCAGGCGCCGAGCGAGGCACGGGTTTTCTTGCCGGTCAGGCCAAGCCCGATGACGGCGCCGACAATCATCTTGCCGCCGGCCTGCAAATCCTGGAAGGTGGTGGTCGTGATCAAATCGTTTTCGTACAAATTGCTGCGATATTCCTTCGATAGTGCTTCCGCGCGGTTGGCAAGGGTTCTGACTTCATTGGCGACGACGGCAAAACCGCGGCCGTGTTCGCCGGCGCGGGCCGCTTCGATCGAGGCGTTGAGGGCGACGATAATGACCTGATTCACGATCAGCGCAAACTCGTCGTTCTTGCTGTGCATCTCGCGGTTGTGCTTGATCAGCACGTTCATGTCCTCATGCCAGCGCTCGAACGTCTTGACCAGGCCGAGCAGGCGCGCGATGGTGTCCTCGGATTCGCCGCAATGCCTAAGCGCGGCCTGCGTGGTGGCGGCGCTAGCGCTGACCAGCTCGGCGATGCGTTGTTCGTGCGCGCGCTGCTGCTGGTCGTGCTGCGCATCGCTGGCATGCTGTTGCTGTTCCAGCGCCTGCCGACCCGCTGCCACGTGCTGTTCCAGCAGCGCGATCTGTTGTCGCAATGCGCGTTCGCCGGCGGCGACCACGACGCCGTCGATCATGCCGGTCATCGCCAGCGTCACACGCCTTGCGCGCCACCACACCATGCCACCGCAACACACGCCACCCAGCACAAAAAATACCACTGCATTCATCATCATTGACTCAAGCCATTCAAATATTCAGTGCGCCCGTGGTGCCGCGCGCGGCGCTGGCAGGAGTGGCATTGAGGAGCTGCTGGACCAGTTCGTCCGGCGCGTCATTGCGCTCTGCGGCAAAGCCGGCTGGCAAACTCACCAGAATGCGGAATTGCCGGAACGCGGCGCCAACGGCGTCATCGGTAAAGGCGATCGAAATATCGCCATGTTCGCGCTTGACGAAGTCGCGCACGGCATCGAGACCGACGCCGCGCCCGGAGGTGCTGGTGACGGCCTCGGCAGTAGAGAAGCCCGGACGGAAAATCATCGCCGCAGCCTCGTCATCAGTAAGCAGTTCGTCTTCCGCCAAAAACTCCCTGGCAATCGCCATCGAGCGAATCCGCGCCAGAGCCAGACCACGACCATCGTCGGACAGGGCCAGTTGCAGCATCTCGCCGTCGACCCGCATTTCCAGCCGGATGTTTCCGGCCGCCGGCTTGCCCAGTGCAGTGCGCACTGCGGCCGATTCAAGGCCATGGTCCATGGCGTTGCGGATCAAATGCATGAAGACATTCTTGAACAGGCCGCCAACCTGATTGTGGATGACATAGCCACCGTCATCGATATCGACCTGTGGCGGTTTTTTACCCAGCTCGACGGCCAGCACGGGCAGCGAATCCAGCACGCCCGAGAGCGCTTCGGCCAGCGACTCGGTGCCGAGCAAGCGCAGGGTCTGGCGCACCGAATTGCGCACCGCGACCAGCTCGTGCAGATTCGCGGTATTGACGTTCTCGAGCCGATGCAGGCTGTCCGCGATATGCTTTTTGTCGATCATCAGATAGCGCTCGACACCGCCGCGGCGACCCGGCCCCTTGCGGCCCAGGCTGACTTCATTGATGCGCGCATAGCGGGCGATCTTGGCCTTGACCTGCACCAGCTGCGCGAGCAATTCGGCCTGCTCCCAGACCAGTTCCGAGTTCGGGTCGCGCAGCGCGTCGTAATGCTCTTCGGCTTCGTGCACCTGATTGGCCAGATGCAGCAGGCCATAAGTGCGGCCATTGCCCTTGACCGTATGCATGTTGCGAAACAGTAGCGCCAACACGTCGTCATCGCGCTCGGGGTGGGCCAGCACGGCGGCCTCGTTCTCGTCGATCAGGATCTGCGCATCGGTAATGAAGGCGTGGAATTTCTCCTGGCTGACGGCCAGAATTTCGCCGATGATTTCCAGTTCGCGGCGTTGCTCATTGGCTTCGGCCGCCAGCGAACGCAGCTCGGTCACGTCACGCAGGCACAGCATCAAACGCACGATCATGTCGGCGTCGTCGGTAATCGGCGACCAGCTCAGGTCGAGAATCTTGACGCGGCCGTCGGCCATGGTCTTTTCGATTTCGCCGACCATCAGATGCTCGTTGAAGGAAAAGTTCATCACGTCCTCGCCGACGCAGGCGCCGCCAATGGCGGCCATCTGCGACAGCGTATCGGCGCCCAGGCTGGTATTGGAAAACACCAGATCCATCACGTCGCGACCGACGATGTCGGTGGTTTCCAGCAGCGTTTCGAGATATGCCGAATATTCCGGGTGCACCCGGTTGTCGTCGATGATCGTCAGGATGCCCTGCGGGATGTTCTGCAGCATGGTCTCGACGTCGGCGCTCTTTTGTCGCAGCAGCGCCGCCCCTTCTTCGATCTTGCCGATCATGCCGTTGAATGCAACGATCGAGTGGCCGATCTCGTCCATCCGGTCGACCGGCACGCGGCGGGTGAAATCCTGGCTGGTGGCGATCTCGCTCATGGTGCCCTGCATGCGACGGATCGGTCCGGTAATCTGGCGCGACAGCAGCAAGCCGATCGCGGTCAGGATCAGCACCGCCACGATGGTCACGCCCGAAATCGCCTGCGCGGTGGTAGCCAGATTGGCATTGAGCGTCGCGATGGCGGCGTCCTTGCTGCGGTTCTTTTCAATGCGCAGCGTGTCGACAATCTGTTCCAGCTCGAACGCGTACGGCACGACATTGCCGAAGAATGTCGCCTGCGCCAGTTCGGTCTTGCCGGCCAGCTTGGCCTTGACGCTGTCGTCGATGGCACCGTTGTAGTTGTCCAGGCTTTCCCGGGCCTGATCGACCAGTCCGCGCTGGACCGCGTTGTCGGCATGCTGCTTTTGCAGCGCAAGCGCTTCATCAAGACTGGCCTTGCGGGCCGTCAGTTTGTCGTTGGCTTGCGCGGCGATATCTTGATCCGGCGCGGTGACGATGGCCATCGCCGTCAACTGCACTTCCTTCAATTGCGAGACCAGATCGGCCGAGGCCAGCGCGCTGGGCACCACGCCCTCGGTCACCGATTTGACCTCGACGGCGCTGCGGCGCGATTGCGATACCGCATACCCGCCAATCGCCGAGATCGCGATAAAGGTCAGGATGATCAGCAGGGTGATGCGAAGTCGAATGGTCATGGCGTAAACGGTTCCATCGTGGGATACAGGAATGGATTGGTGATGGCGTCCCTCGCTGGTTGCGAACGACGTATGCAGGAGAACTGGTTCGGCCGAAGTATTGCATCAAAGCATTACCGCAGCATGACATCCAGGCGGATTCTTTCGACTTGCCGAAATGGCATCAGCGCAACGGACCTGCCAAAAAAACAGGCACCCAGCCCGAAGGGGTGATGCCTGTTGTCGTCGCTGCGGGACTTGCTCCCGCGTGCCGTGGTCAGTTATCGAGCTTGATGTTCACGGCGACCATCGTCGTGCCGGTCACCTTGCCGGTGACTTCCACCTTGATGCCGTTGGCAAGCGTGCCAGCCTTCGTCAGATCCGCGCCGGCAAAGCTTACGGTGTACGTCACACCATGCACGACCAGCGTAAAGGATTTGCCCGCCAGATCGAAGGAGGTGATCGCGCCGTGCAAGTCATTGTTTTGCGCCGCCTGCGTGGCGTCGTCGTCGTTTTTCACCTCGACCTTGGTGGCAATCAAGGTGCCGTTGGCGTCGAGCGTACCGTCGACTTCGACCCGCGCGCCGGCTGAAACCGTTCCGCGCACCGATGCTCCGGCAGGAACGCTGACCTTGTTGCCGTTGACCTCGAAAACGGTGGTCGAGGTGAAGCTGGTGACGATGCCCTCCAGTTCAAGAACCTTGCCGGCTTTCTTGATATTGTTCAAATTCCTGGCCAGGACGCGGGTGGCGTTAATGGTGGCAGGGACTTGCGCGAACGGTGTCGCCAGACTCCCCTTGACCCGCACCAGCAATCCGTTCGCAAGCGTCGGCAGACTGTTGCCGGTGACGGACGCATAGTTGATGACCGTGCCATGCAGCGTGAACGTAGTAGCGGTTAAATTGCCTACGGCGCCAGCCAGGCGCACATCGGTCGCGCCAGTGCGTTCGATCCGGGTCGCGATCAGGCCATCGGCGCCATCCGGAATCCCGTGCACCTCGATCAGGTCGCCCGCCTTCAGCGCCGAGAGACCGGTCACCCCATCGAATACCGTTGCGGGCTTGACGGTCACCGTCAGACCCAGAATGGTGAATTGGGTGAAGTTCGGAATGGTGGTGATTGGTCCGCGTACCGCGCTGTGGCTGATGATCGTTTGGGCCGCGCCAGTGACGCCGTCATCATTGCGGCTGCCATCGACGTCGATGATCATGCCCAGTCGCAGATCATTTTCCGTCGCGGGCGTGTCATCGTCGGTCGTCACCGCGAGGCTGCTGCTGCTGGTATCGAGTCGCACACCATTCACGATCACGCTGCCGAAACCGCTGATCGGCCCGCTGAAGCCGGCGCTGGCGCTGACCACCGGCGTTCCGGCACCGCCCGTGCCACCGCTGCCGACGCTGGCGACGCTACCGCCTCCACCGCCGCAGGCGACCAGCACGGCCGCCAATCCCAAGACCATCGCCATCGGAATCCATTGGCCACGCCGTGGCTGCGCCTAGGGATTTGGTTGATTTTCGTTCATGGTGCTCTCCTGTGATGATGAAGCTGCTTGTTACGTTGGTGTTGTCGGACGGTCTTCGCCCGCATAGAAATACATGCCGATCCGCATGCGTACTGTGTGCTGTGCCGGTGGCCGGCCGGTTTCGTCCGGATTCGACTTTCCGGTTTCATGCCGCGCGACTTCCGGCACAACCCGCTTGAGCATCTGCGTCCACTCTTTGCGTGCCAGCGCATCCAGCTCCCTGACCGCCTCTGCGGGAATCGCATCGGAATAAATGCTCTGCTCGAGAAATGCCGGCCCCTCGGCCAGCACGTTGTGCGTCGCGGCTGCCGCGTGGTCGTGCAGGTTGGCCCCCAGATAGGCAAGCATGTGGGCAAAATCCGGGTTTGGGACGAAGGCATTCACCTTCAGATGGATCACCTCACCCTCGACGCGCACCAGTTCAAGCCGCAGCAATTCATTGAGCACGGTACGCGGATGGACATCGGTTGAAATGCTCCTGACCAGATCGTCAAAACTGGGCGCGCCGTTCCCGGAGCGCGACAGCGGTCGGGGCTGTCCGGCCGCATCGCAGTAGTCGGACTCGGCCATCCAGCGCGTGAAGACATCCGCCGGCAACCCTTGCGGCGCGGCGGTCGGAGTGAGCGAATGCGGCTCTTGTTTGGCACTGCGCAGCCGACGAATTTCCTTGCGATGAATCCCGGTGGTCACCGCCAGATAACTGTCCGTGGTGCGCCCGGAACGCGTGCGTGCATCGCGCTCGGCCTCTTCGAGGAAGACGCTGCGCAACACTTCGGACAGGGGCTGGTAGGTCACGCCATGCGCGAGCATCAACCGCACGATCGGACGAAACACGTACGCAACCTGTCGCAAGACCCCGGCGCCCGTCGGGCCTGCAGCCGGCACACCGTCGACGAGGGTTGCCTCGCCTTCCTGAAAATCAGCATTGCGTGTATCCATCCGCTACTTTCGTTCGAGATCAATTGAGGAGGACGTTCGGGAGTCCGGAGCAAACCATTTTCAGCAGTATGCCCAAGGTCGTCGTCATCAAATGGGAATTTAACCCATTTAACGCAGATTCACAAACGAATACGGCATTTCTTTTCCGGCGCCGTGTTTCGTGGCGGACCAGGTTGGCTCTTGACGAAAGCCGGACCGGCACCGTTCTTCAAGCGCGCATCCGCAATGGCAGCGCGGCTACCGCGAACGTGGAAGGAGGTGTGCTGGGGCTGGCAACGGCGCGACCTGTCGGCGAGGAGGCGCTGTTCGCGTCGAGTCCGATGCTGGCGCGCAGCGGGCGCAGCAATCGGATAGCGCCGAAAAAAAAGGGCTAGCGGCCATTGCGGCGCTAACCCTTCTTCGATTCTGGTGGGCCTCCCGTGAGTCGAACACGGCACCAACGGATTATGAGTCCGCTGCTCTAACCAAGCATGAGCTAGAGGCCCATTTCCTTTAGAACGCCTGACAAAACGCGCCTTGCTGCGTTGCCGCGCCTTGCCAGACACATTTTGTCAGGCGCTCCTACTGCATCACCGCCCGCACCAGTTTCATCCGGCACAAAGCGGCAACATGCAGCTGTTGATCAATTCCCTTCGAGGAAGCTTTTCAGCTTGTCGGAACGCGATGGGTGACGCAGCTTGCGCAACGCCTTGGCTTCGATCTGACGAATCCGTTCGCGTGTGACATCGAATTGCTTGCCGACTTCTTCGAGCGTGTGGTCGGTCGACATCTCGATCCCGAAGCGCATGCGCAGCACCTTGGCTTCGCGTGGCGTCAGGGAATCCAGCACGTCCTTGACCACGCCGCGCATCGAGGCGTGCAGTGCCGCATCGGCTGGCGCCAGCGTGTTGTTGTCCTCGATGAAATCACCCAGATGCGAATCGTCGTCGTCGCCGATCGGCGTCTCCATCGAGATTGGCTCCTTGGCGATCTTCATGATCTTGCGGATCTTCTCTTCCGGCATTTCCATCTTGATGGCCAGCGTTGCCGGATCCGGCTCGGCGCCGGTTTCCTGCAAGATCTGCCGCGAGATGCGGTTCATCTTGTTGATGGTTTCGATCATGTGCACCGGAATACGGATGGTGCGCGCCTGATCCGCGATCGAACGCGTGATGGCCTGGCGAATCCACCAGGTTGCGTAGGTCGAGAATTTGTAGCCGCGACGGTATTCAAACTTGTCGACTGCCTTCATCAAGCCGATATTGCCTTCCTGGATCAGATCGAGGAATTGCAGACCGCGGTTGGTGTATTTCTTGGCAATCGAAATCACGAGGCGCAAGTTGGCTTCGGTCATTTCGCGCTTGGCCTTGCGCGCCTTCATTTCACCGGCAGCCATCTTCTTGTTGATGTTGCGCAGGTCGGGCAGCGGCAACACGACGCGGGCTTGCAGGTCGATCAGCTTTTGCTGCAGCTCTTTCACCGTTGGCACATTACGGCCGAGGATGATGCTGTACGAATGGTGGCCACTGACTTCGCCATCGACCCAGGTCAGATTGGTTTCATTGCCCGGGAAAACCTTGATGAAATGGCTGCGCGGCATGCCGCATTTGTTGACGGCGACGTCGAGAATCTGCTTTTCGATGTGGCGCACTTCGTCGACCTGGCCGCGCAAGGTATCGCACAGTTTCTCGACGACTTTGGCGGTGAAGCGAATGCTCAGCAGTTCGCTCGAAATGGTTTCCTGCGCCTTCACGTAGGGCTTCGAGTTGTAGCCCTCTTTCTCGTAAGCCTTGCGCATCTTGTCGAACTGGGTCGAGATGGTGCGGAATTTTTCGAGTGATTCGCGCTTGAGTTGCTCGATCTGCTCGGCGGTGAACCCGGCCGCGCCCGAGGCATTGCCCTCGACCTCATCGCTGGCGGCTTCATCGCCTTCTTCTTCTTCCTCTTCGTCGTCCTCAGAAGCGGCGCCACTTGCGGCGGCCGGCAAGGCGGGCTCGGACACGTTCATGTCCACCAGGCCATCGACAATTTCGTCGATCTTGGTTTCATCGTTGGCGATGCGTTCGGCGGCAGCGAGGATTTCGGCGATGGTAGTCGGACAGGCAGAGATCGCCTGGATCATGTCTTTCAGGCCGTCTTCGATCCGCTTGGCGATTTCAATTTCGCCTTCGCGCGTGAGCAGTTCGACCGAACCCATTTCACGCATGTACATGCGCACTGGATCGGTGGTGCGGCCAAAGTCGGAGTCGACGGTCGACAGCGCCGCTTCGGCGGCAGCCTCGGCATCGTCATCGCTGGCGACGGTGGCGACATTGTCGGTCAGCAGCAGACTCTCGGCGTCCGGCGCATGCTCGTAGACCGCGATGCCCATGTCATTGAAGGTGCCGATGATGCCTTCGATGGCTTCCGGGTCGACAATGTTTTCAGGCAGGTGATCGTTGATTTCGGCGTACGTCAGGAACCCGCGCTCCTTGCCGAGCTTGATCAGGGTCTTGAGTTTTTGCCGGCGGCGTTCCAGCTCTTCTTCGGTGGCTTCGGTGTCGTTGGAAAACGCATCCTTGAGCAGCGCCTTTTCCTTGGCCTTGCGATCCTTGGCCTTGGCCTTGTCGGCGGCCTTCAGTTCGGCGCGCTCGACGGCGTTGAGCGCGGCGACCTCGTCGTTCTCAGGCTGAAATTCCTTCGGCTTGCGTCCGCGCCGTCCCGGCACCTTGATCGATGGCAGCACATAGCTCGACGTATCGATGGCGGCCAGCGTGGCAGCATCGGTGGTCTGGCTAACCGTCGCGGTAATCATGACGTTCACGCCGGGCTTGTTCTCGACTTTCGGCGCGACGCTGGCAACGGCTTTGTCAGAAGGTTTGGCGGCAGATTTCGATTCGGTTTTCTTGATTGTCACAGGAGCTTTCAATTGCGCTGATACCGGATTTGCATGAGTTTTCGTTGAAGCCTTGATCGCTGGCGCAGAGGCCGCCTTCGATTCCGGTTTCAGGGTGGCCCGTGTCGGGCTTGTCGTTGACTTCCTGGTCGCTGCTTTTTCAGTCGTTCCATGCGGTGAAGGTTTTGCGGTCGGGATCTTCGCTTCGGACTTTGGTGCGGCGGATCGCTGTGCTGCCGGCTTGGTCGTCTTGACAGGGAGCGTCGCAGGTTTCGCGGGTTTCTTCATTGCATTCGCCATGGATCAACTTACAAAAGGTTGCTCTGTATGCGCACTTGCAAAAGACACCGGAGCGGAATTGCCTGCCCGCAGCGTGCCTGGTTTGCCGAGTCGGCGCACTGTTCTTGTTTTTTGCCCGTCACCATGCTGCGCGGCGGTGGACAATTGCTCTAAGGCCTTGAATCAAAAGCTTTCAAGGATAACATACGACATCGTTCGAACACCTCAAAACACGACCCGAAACGTGCACGCAACTGCAATGTGCGTCCGTTCATGCTGTCTTTTGGTCTCATCGCCGTGCAATTTCATCTTCGGCCTCGCGCCGCAACTGTTCCTGCTTCAAGCTCAGTTCCCGATAACGCATCAATTCCTCGGGCTGCTTCATGCCGCCGGCGGCCAGTCGCTCCTGCTCGGCCTTGAGCACTTTCATTTTAGTCTGACGGACCGCTCCGGCAAGTTCGAGGCGCGCCGTATCCCGGTCCGACTCCGGTTCCGCGGCAATCTCGGCAATCATGCTGTCGAAATCCTGTCCGGATGCGCGCAGATGCTCCGACAACGTCGCGAAACTGGCATGTTCGCCCATTTGCCGGCCGGCGCTGACCAATTGCGTCAACATGGCAGCGTTATCCGGCACAAAATGCACCATCGCCTTGAGCGCATCGTCGTCCAGCTCCATCGCCAGCGCCGGATGCGCGACCAGCAGACGCATCACTTGCAACTCCAGTCCTACCGGCGGCGTGCGCTTGCTGCGCGGCGGCGCCGCCCGGCTGCGTCCGACCGGATTGCTCAATTCAAACAGCGACTCGATTTCGGTCGGGGTGCCCTGCGTCAGTTGCGCCAGTCCGCGCACGATCTGCAAACGCAACGACGATGCCGGCATCGCCTGCAACAGCGGCTTGGCGTCGAACTGCACTTTCGCGCGCCCTTCCGAGGTCGACAAATCGTTGTCGCCGGCGACTTCCTTCAACAGAAATTGCGACAACGGCATCGCATCCTGCACTTGCTGCTCGAACCCGGCGGTGCCGTGCTCACGCACGTAACTGTCGGGATCGTGCTCCGACGGCAAGAACAAAAACTTGATCGTCTTGTTATCGGCGGCATACGGCAAACTGGCTTCCAGCGCGCGCCGGGCTGCCTTGCGTCCGGCCCGGTCACCATCGAAGCTGAAGATCACATGATCGGTCTGACGCGACAGCTTTTGCACATGGGTTGCGGTACAGGCTGTTCCGAGCGTGGCCACCACCTGCGGAAATCCCAGCTGCGCCAGCGCCACCACATCCATGTAGCCTTCGGTCACCAAGACATATCCGGCATCGCGAATCGCCTGCCGGGCTTCAAACAGCCCATATAACTCGTTCCCCTTCTGAAATAGGGGCGTCTCGGGCGAATTCAAGTATTTCGGTTCGCCATTATCGAGAATGCGGCCACCGAAGCCGATCACCTGCCCTTTGGTATTCCGGATCGGGAACATGATCCGGTCACGAAAGCGGTCATAGCGCTTGCGGTTGCTGCCTTCCTCGTCAGTGCGGTCAATGACCAGACCGGCCTCGACCAGTGCGCTGGCGTCATAGTCCGGAAACACGGTGCGCAAACTGTCCCAGCCATCTGGCGAGTAACCGATCCCGAAACGGGCGGCGATTTCGCCGGTCAGGCCGCGTCCGATCAAATAATTCTTGGCGCGCTCGGCGGTGCGCAATTCGAGGCGGTAATAATCGCAGGCGCGCGTCATGGCTTCCGTCAGGGCCAGGCTCTTGGCCTGGTGTTCGGCGCGCTGGGCGGGCGGCATCTTGTCGTCGCTCTCGGGCACCACCATGCCAACGCCCTGTGCCAGGTCCTTGACTGCCTCGACAAAGCCCAGGCCGGAGTATTCGATCAGGAAACCGATCGCAGTACCGTGCGCACCACAGCCGAAGCAGTGATAAAACTGCTTGGTCGGGCTTACCGTGAAGCTGGGTGACTTTTCATTGTGAAACGGACATAGCCCCATGAAATTGGCGCCGCCTTTTTTCATCGGCACATAGCGCCCGACCACGTCGACGATATCGACGCGATTGAGCAGGTCCTGGATGAATGATTGCGGGATCACGGCAGCACGCGACGCGAGTGGCGCATCAGGCTTTGGTCAGCGCCGCTTTCACCAGAGCCGAGACGGCCGTCATGTCAGCACGCCCGGCCAGCTTCGGCTTCAGGATCGCCATCACCTTGCCCATGTCCTGAGCTCCGGCCGCGCCGCTGGCAACAATGGCGGCGTCGACTTCGGCCTGCACCTGCTGGTCGGACAGCGCCGCCGGCATATAGGTGGTCAGGATCGCCAGCTCGGTCTTTTCGATGTCGGCCAGGTCCTGGCGTCCACCGGCTTCGAACTGGGTGATCGAGTCCTTGCGCTGCTTGATCATTTTTTCAATGATGGCCAGGATCATCGTGTCGGTCAGTTCGATGCGCTCGTCGACTTCCTTCTGCTTCATCGCAGCGGTCAACAGGCGAATCGTACCGAGCTTGACGGTTTCCTTGGCGCGCATGGCGGCCTTCATGTCGTCAGTGATCTGTTCTTTGAGGCTCATGTGCAGGCTCCTTGTTCAGTCAATGCCGGATTAGACGGCAAATAAATCACAAAATGCGAAAACCCGCTGCGGACAGGCGCCGGAGCGGGCTTGCATTTCAGCCGCAATGGATGCGGCCAAGCGAATCAGAACAGTTTTTTCGGCAATTGCTGGCTGCGGATGCGCTTGTAATGGCGCTTTACTGCGGCAGCGAGCTTGCGCTTGCGTTCGGCGGTCGGCTTTTCGTAAAACTCGCGCGCACGCAACTCGGTCAGCAGGCCGGTTTTTTCGATGGTGCGTTTGAAGCGGCGCATGGCGACTTCGAAAGGCTCGTTTTCTTTAAGGCGAATAGTTGTCATGAGTTAGATTAAAAAACCGACGTTTCAAGGGAAGAGCGCGAGTCTAGCAGGTTCCATCGGCGAAAGGAAGGCCCAATGTCGCCGGGAATGGCAAAAAGTGCAGTTGCATGGAATTTCAGAGGTGGAAACCCGGCGCACAAGAGCCCCGGTGGCGCGTGGATCAAACAGAACTGCCCGCAGCGAAGCCGGAAGCCCATGCCCACTGGAAATTGTAGCCGCCCAGCCAGCCCGTGACGTCAACCGCCTCGCCGACGAAGTGCAAGCCCGGCACGCGCGTGGCCATCATGCTCTGTTGCGACAGTTCGCGGGTATCGACGCCGCCGACCGTCACTTCGGCCTTGCGGTACCCCTCCGAGCCGTTGGGTGCGACCTGCCAGCTGTTAAGCGAGTCGCCCAGACGCTGCAGTGGCTTGTCCTGCAGGTCGGCCAGCCGCGCTTCGGCGTCAAAGCCGTTGCGCGCCAGCCAGCCGGCCGAGAGTCGCGACGGCAGCAGCTGCGCCAGCACGTTGCCGAGGTTCTTCTTGACGCTGCCCTTGCCTTCAATGAGCTGCTTGCCAAGCGCCGCCTGTGGCAGCAGATTGATCGTCAATTCGGTGCCGGGCTGCCAGAAACTCGATATCTGCAGGATCGCCGGGCCCGACAGGCCGCGATGTGTAAACAGCAAGTCCTCGCGAAACGCGCCGCCGGTTTTCTTGCTGCCGGTACTGACCTCGACCTCGAGTGCGATGCCGGCCAGGTCGACGAACGGCTTCCAGGCCTCGGCATCAAAGGTCAGCGGCACCAGTGCGGGTCGGGTTTCAATCATCTTGAGACCGAACTGGCTGGCGATGCGGTAGGCAAAATCGGTCGCCCCGATCTTGGGGATGGAGAGCCCGCCGGTGGCGATCACGACACTGGCGGCGTGCAACTCACCGGCGTCGGTGCCGATCACGAACCCGCCCTCGCCGTGGCTGACGCCGCTGACCTTGCATGGCATGCGCCAGTGGACGTTGCCGAGGCCGCATTCCGCCTTGAGCATGGCAATGATGTCTTCGGCCGAGTTATCGCAGAACAGCTGGCCCTTGTGTTTTTCGTGGTACCCGATCCGGTAGCGCTTGATCAGGCCGAGAAAATCCTGTGGCGTGTAGCGTGCCAGCGCACTTTTGCAAAAATGCGGATTTTGCGACAGGAAATTGGCCGGACCGGTGTTGAGATTGGTGAAGTTGCAACGACCGCCACCCGAGATGCGGATCTTCTCGGCCAGCTTGTCGGCATGGTCGATCAGCACGACACGGCGGCCACGCTGGCCAGCCACGGCGGCGCACATCATGCCGGCGGCGCCGGCGCCGATTACTGCAACATCAAACTGTTCTGCCATGGGGAAACCGGATTGCTGGAAAAAGCGTGATTGTACGGTTGTTAGCCTGCCTGCGGTGTTGCCGTACTGGTCATCCACAGTTGCGACGCCAGCCGCATCAAATCATTGTGCGAGCCGCGCTGGCGGAAGGTGCGCCGCAGCCAGCCGGCGTCATTGACCTTTTCCTGGGCCAGCTGCCGCAATTTCTGCAGCGCCTGCTCCTCAGCCTCGTTGACGGTGTAACGCGCCAGGTCTTGCAACCGGTCCAGCAGATCGACGGCAATCGGCAGTTTTTCGGTGGGCGCGCCGTTCGCGTCGACCAGGCCGATGTCGCCCTCCAGGCCGTAGCGACTGGCTTCAAAGCGATTGAATTGATACAGCAGATAAAAATCGTCCGAGATCGTCAGTGGTCGCTCGGTCAACAACCAGCGCGCCAGCAACTGCGCGTAGCAGCCCAGTAGCGCCGCATGCTCGATCGTCAGCGGCGTGTCGCAGACGCGGATCTCGACGGTGCCGTATTCCGGCTTGGGTCGAATGTCCCAGTAAAAATCCTTGATGCTGTTGATCACGCCAATACGGCGCAGGTTCTCGTAGTAGGCCTCGAACTGCGACCAGCGGTGCAGCACCGGCATCGTGCCGGCCATCGGGAAGGCCCGCACCACGTTGCTGCGCGACGAATCGAAATCGGTATCGACGCCCTGGTAGAACGGCGACGCGGCCGACAGCGCAATGAAGTGCGGCACGAAACGGGCAAAGCCGTGCGTCAGATACATGGCGTCATCGCCGCTGGTCACGCCGATATGAATGTGCTGGCCAAATACGGTGAAGCTCTTGGCCAGATAGCCATACTTGCGATGCAAATAATGAAACCGCTCATCGGGTGAAATGCGCTGCTCGCTCCAGCGCTGGAACGGATGGACGCCGCCGCCGGCAATGTCGATGTTCAGGCGCTGCGCACCATTGACCAGCGCGCTGCGCAGGCCCTTGAGTTCCTCGCACAAATGATCGACCCGGGTATGCACTTTCGAGTTGAGCTCGATCATGCCCTGGGTAATTTCGAGTTTGATCTGCTCTTTCAGATCGCGCGGCTCGATCAGGCCCCACAAATCGACCGCATCGGTGGCCAGGTTGTAATTGCGGCGGTTGACCAGTTGCAGCTCAAGCTCGATGCCCATCGTGAACGGCGCCGACTCGGTGAATGGCAGGATGGCGGCATCGGCGCGGGTTTCTTGCAGGTCGATCATGGTGGAATCCTTCATCAGCTACGACCGCTTTCGCCGGACAGCTTCAGCGCCAACTGGGTGGCGACCGGACCGACCAGCTCCAGCACGACCAGGCAACCGACCAGCAGCGGTCCGACCTGGGCAGTGGTATTCGGATACAGATAGGTGATTTGCGCCAGCCCGAGACCCGCTTCGGCCATCGGCAGGGTCGCCAGTGTCAGCAGGGCCGAATGGCGCAGGCTCAGCCGGGCGGGACGGGTAAAGATGAAGATACCGCAGGCGTTGGCCAGGAAACGCGCGCCAATCAATATTGCCACCATGACCCCGACCGAACCCAGGCTCGACAGCTGCATCGCCGCACCAATGCTCACAAACAGCATGACGATGAACAGTTCATTGGCGACCCCGAACTCCAGCTCCATCAAATCATATTGCAGGTCCATGTTTTTCGACATGATCGCAAAAATCAGCATCGTCAGCAGCACCGGCAATTGCAGTGCATGGGCGGCGCCGATGGTGAGGGTGATGAGGGCAATCACCAGCACAAATTGACGACTGCGCTGGCGTCCCAGCCAACGTGCCAGCGGCATCATCACGCGGTACGTCACGGTCGCCAGCAGGACCGAACCGACCAGCGAATACAGCGTGTGCGCGAACAGCGTCAGAAACGGCGTGTCGTGCTCGGCCGCCACCACTGGCAACAAGGCGTAGGCGACCAGCAGCGCGACGATATTGTTCAACGCCGCCATCGCGGCAAGGCGACGGGTGATCTGTCCCTCGGCCTTCAGATCGCGCACCACCACCATCACTACCGCCGGTCCGGTGGCGATGGCCAGCACACCGCCCAGCAAGGCCAGCGTAGTCGAGGTGCCGTACCAGATCATTGCCAGCGACACGAAAGCAAAGCACAGCACCGCGCTCGCCAGCACGGTCGCCAGCAGCCACTTCTCGCGCAACAGCCAGCGCACATCGACGTAGCGTCCCAGCTGATACACCAGCAACGCCATCGCGATATCGGCAAAGATGGTGGCGACCTGCAGCACATCGCCCGACAGCAGGTTCAGGCCGCCGCCGCCGAGTGCGAAGCCGACCAGCAGGTAGCCGGTCAGACGCGGCACCCAGGGCGTTTTCTGCACCAGTTGACCGGCAATCAAGCCCAATAAAAGCAGCGCGCCGAACAACAGCAGCGCATTCCAGTGCAGCGCCTGCGTATACGCAAAGGACGGTAGCGTCCATGACCCCATGGGTCCTCCAACGGGAAAGTAATACAGATGAAAGAGATGCCGGGCAACAGCCGACGAGAATTGCGGGCGTCCCGTTTGTCAGCACCTGATGGATTTAGTTCCTGCCGTGCACTCCCGCAAGGGTGCCGCCAGAGTCGATCAAATTGCAGAGATTGTCAGTGATCGCGCTCAACATCTGTGCGCTCACGCACGATGCGCGCAACCTGCAAGCAGTGTTCGACCTGCTCGGCAATCGCCGGGGGTACCTCGCGTGCCCCGGCCAGGACCTGTTCGATCCAGCGCGCCGTGGTCACGGCATCCCGTTCAGCCGGCAGATCCGGGGCGGCATCGGCGCGCTCCTGCTTGTCGAACAGGGTGCTGCGTTGCCCCTGATGCAGCCAGTCGATGCGTTGTGCACGCTTGACATTGGCGACCGTCTCGCCTTCGGTGCCGCGCATCAGGAATGCGTCACCGCGTGCATGCGGCGCCGCCGTCGCGAAGTAGGTACTGAGCATTTCCAGATATTCGGGATGGGTGTAGGAAGTCAGGCGCAACGCGGGCTGGCGAAACGGCTGCATGATCTTGACCAGCGTATGGGTCGAGTTGCGCACGCCCAGAATGCGCCGCAACGACAGCAGATGCGCCAGTTGCGGCGCCAGCACCTCGATCGGAATGAAGGCCGGCGCACCGCTTGCCAGCTGCGCTTCGGCATGTGCAGGAGTGCGTGACAGCGGCAGGCCTAGCTCCTGGAAAATCTCGGCGCTGGTGACACGGTTGGGATCCTGCAGCACGCCATGCATCAGCACCGGCGCGCCGTGCCTGGCCAGCACCGACACCAGCAAGGGCGTCAAATTGGCCATGTGCCGGGCGCCGTTATAACTTGGAATGACAATCGGGGCGTAAGGCGACGCCAGCGGCGCCGACAATGGCGCAAACGATGCCTCCGCTGCCTCCAGAAACCCGCCGATTTCGTCGATCGACTCGCCCTTGATGCGCATCGCCAGCAGAATCGCGCCGAGTTCGAGATCCGACACGCGCCCCTCCAGCATCGCTGCGAAGAGCAGCGTGGCATCGTCGCGCGACATGCTGCGCGCACCATCCTTGCCGCGACCGATTTCCTTGATAAAGCGCGCTGCTGCCAGCGGTTCGCCCGGTTGACTGTTTTCCATGCCTGCAGAGTACACCGAAGCGCCGGCCGAGCGGATTTTTCAGTCAGAGGCCTGCAGCACCGGGCGCTGCGCGAGAATGATTTTTTTCAGCTCGGGTACGCACGATCCGCAATTGGTGCCACATTTCAAGCGCCCCTGCAATGCCGCCAGTTGCGCCTCCGGCGGGCCGTCGAGGGCGTCGAGCGTCGTGGCGATCTCGCTCTCGGCGACATTGAAGCAGTTGCAGATAATCCGCCCTCGCGCAGTAAAACCCTGCGGCGCCGTCGACGCAGGCGACAGCAGCAAGCGTCCCAATGCGGCGACCGATTGCTCACTCTCCAGATACGGTTTCAGCCAGCGCTCCGCAGCGACATCGCCGGCCAGCGACAACGCCGCCAGCCTGCCGTTCTCGACCAGGATATGGCGGGCGTTGCCGCGCCGGCGGTCGTCGTAGCGCAGCACGCCGGCGCCAGCAATGCCGAACAGCGACTCGATCTGCGCCACCAGCTCCGGCGCGGCGGGATAATCGTCGGCCGCCCGAAAGAATACGCCGACCCGATCGCGGCCGAACAGCGTGCACGAGCCATAAGCAAACTGCCGCAGGTAGGGACGCAAGGCGGTCTGCAGCCGCAACACCTGATCCGGTGCGACCCAGCCGAACACCACGAAACGCCAGGGCAGTTCAGCCTTCAGTATCTTGATGCCGGCATGCTTCAATTCAGGTTGTTTTGAACTCGGGTCCAGCGCCGGCGATGTCAAGGCGTTCACGCCGTGCGAACCCGCGCCTTCGTGGCCGCGGCCGGAGACATATTCTTCACCCCAATGCATGCCGATGAAGGCCTGGCCGGCACGCATCTCGTCGCTGGCTTGCGCCGGGAAAATCTGCGAGCCGCGCCGGCTGGTGACATGCACCATGTCACCATCGTCGATCAGGCGTCGATCCATGTCGGCCCGAGCCATCAGGATCGCCGGCTCGGCGGCATGCGCGAACAGTTGGGCGACGGTGCCGGTGCGGCTCATGCCATGCCACTGGTCGCGCAACCGCCCGGTGTTCAGGCGAAACGGAAAGCGCGCGTCAATCGGTTCGGCGACCGGCTTGTAAGGCGTGTTGACGAACCCGGCGCGGCCCGACGCGGTCGGGAAGACGCCATCCTCGTACAGGCGTTTGCGGCCGGCCGCGGCGCCCTCCGGAAACGGCCATTGCTGCGGCGCTTGCGCCAGCATGGCATACGACAAGCCGGTGATGTCGAGATCGCGTCCGCGCGTCGACTCGCGATGTTCGTTCCAGATCGATTCAGCGCTGTCGAACGGAAACAGCGTGGTGTCGCGCCCCAGCAAGCGCTCGAGGCGGCGCGCAAAATCCACCACGATTTGCCAGTCATGGCGCGCCACGCCCGGACCAGCCACGGCCGCGTTGACGCGGGTGATGCGGCGTTCGGAATTGGTGACGGTGCCGTCCTTTTCGCCCCACGATGTGGCCGGCAACAGGATGTCGGCATACGGCGCGGTGGCGGTGGTGGCGTAGGCTTCCTGCAGGATCACCAGCTCGGCGCGTTCGAGCGCCTGGCGCACCAGCTTTTGATCCGGCATCGACTGCGCCGGATTGGTACAGGCAATCCAGAGCAGCTTGATTTCACCGCTGCGCACTGCCTCGAACATTTCCACCGCGGTCTTGCCGGGCGTCGCCGGCACGGCCTCGATGCCCCACAGCCGCGCGACTTCGGCGCGGTGTTCGGGGTTGGCCAGGTCACGATGCGCCGACAACAGATTCGCCATGCCGCCGACTTCCCGTCCACCCATCGCATTCGGTTGCCCGGTCAATGAAAACGGCCCGGCGCCCGGCTTGCCGATCTGGTGTGTGGCCAGATGCAGATTGATCAGTGCTGCGTTCTTGGCGGTGCCCGCCGCCGATTGATTCAGGCCCTGGCAATACAGCGACAACGCCGCGCGCGACTGCCCGAACCAGCGCGCCGCCGTGAGCAGGTCGGCTTCGGCGATGCCGCATACATCGGCAACATATTTCGGCGTGTAATCGCGCACCGTGTGCTTGAGTTCGGCAAAGCCTTCGGTATGTGCGGCAATGAAGCCGACGTCGGTCAATTCTTCCCACAGGCAGATATGCAGCATGCCATTGAACAGGGCGACATCGGTGCCCGGCAGGATCGGCAGGTACAGGTCGGCATCGCGCGCGGTGTCGGTGCGGCGCGGGTCGGCGACGATGACTTTCAGGTTGGGATTATTTTTGCGCGCTTCTTCCAGACGCCGGTACAGCACCGGATGGGCATACGCCATGTTCGAGCCGACGATGAAAATCAGCTCGGCCAGTTCGATGTCTTCGTAGCACGCCGGCGGTGCATCAGCGCCGAGCGTCTGTTTGTAGCCGGCCACTGCGCTCGACATGCACAGGCGCGAATTGGTGTCGACATTGTTGGTGCCGATCAGGCCCTTGGCCAGCTTGTTGAAGACGTAATAGTCTTCCGTCAGCAGCTGGCCGGATATGTAGAAGCCCACGCTGTCCGGCCCATGTGTGCGGATGGTGTCGGCGAATTTCTGCGCCATCGCATCGAGCGTGTCGTCCCAGCTGGCCGTGGTGCGCGGCAGGTCGCGCTGCGTGCGCAGTTCCGGCGTCAGCGCGCGCGCCTGCAGTTGCAACATTGGCTGCGCTGACAGATGCAGCGTACTGCCTTTGGTGCAGAGCCGGCCGAAGTTGGCCGGATGCTCCGGGTCGCCGCGCACGCCGGTGATCTGCGCGCCATCGGTGTCGATCAGCACGCCGCAGCCGACGCCGCAATAGCAGCAGGTCGACTTGATGTCGTGCGTTGCCGTCGGCAGACTCATGCCGCGGCCAGCTCCTGCAGGTCGAGCGCGACTTCGCCATTCTCGACGCGCACCGCGAAGCGTCGGGTGCAGCCTTCGTCCGGCGTGACGGCGCAGCCGGATTCCAGCTCGATGGTCCAGTTATGCAGCGGGCAGGCAACCCGTTCGCCGAACACGATGCCCTGCGACAGCGGTCCGCCCTTGTGCGGACATTGATCGAGCAGCGCGAACACCTTGTCGGCGCCATTGCGGAAAAGTGCCACCGGCACCTGACCGGCGCGCTGCACCACCCGTGCGCCGAGTACGGGAATCTCGTCGACGCGGCAAATCACTTTCCATTGATTCATCAAAGACCTCTCCACAATCACACGGACAACGGGGCGAACTGGCGCACATCGACCTGGGCTTTTTCCGGCTCATGCCACGGATCGGCCAAGCCATCGAGCGAGAATAGCAGGCGTTCGTACAAGGCCTTGCGATTGGCGTGGTCCTCGACCACCGCGCGCTTGACATGATCGAGCCCGACCCGCGCCAGGTAATGCACGGTGCGGTCCAGATACCAGCCTTCCTCGCGATACAGTTGCAGAAAGGCGCCGGCATATTCAAGCACTTCTTCGTGGGTTTTCAGCTTCACCAGGAATTGCGCGACTTCGGTCTTGATGCCGCCATTGCCACCGACATAAATCTCCCAGCCCGAATCGACGCCGATCACGCCGACATCCTTGATGCCCGATTCGGCGCAATTGCGCGGGCAGCCCGACACCGCCAGCTTGACCTTGTGCGGTGCATACATGCGCGCCAGCGCGCGTTCAAGTTGCTGCCCCATCAGCGTCGAATT
Organism: Actimicrobium sp. GrIS 1.19; assembly: GCF_035984655.1. Classification (NCBI taxonomy): domain Bacteria; kingdom Pseudomonadati; phylum Pseudomonadota; class Betaproteobacteria; order Burkholderiales; family Oxalobacteraceae; genus Actimicrobium; species Actimicrobium sp. GrIS 1.19. The sequence continues at coordinate 118,088 of NZ_JAXCHT010000010.1, forward strand.
CTGGGTGCCGAAGCGACACCATTCGGAACCGACACAGGTCTTCACCGTGCGCAAGCCCTTGGCATAGGCCAGTCCCGATGGCATGCCGAGATCGCTCCAGACTTCGCGCAAGTCTTCCTTCTTCACGCCGAGCAAATCGATGCGCTGGCCGCCGGTGACCTTCACGGTGGGAATCTTGAACTTGTCGACCACGTCGGCGATGCGGCGCAATTCGGACGCATTGGTTTCGCCACCCCACATGCGCGGGATCACCGAATAGGTGCCGTCCTTCTGGATGTTGGCATGCGCGCGTTCGTTGATGAAGCGCGACTGCGGATCATCTTTCGCTTCGTGCGGCCAGGTGGAGATCAGGTAATAGTTCAGTGCCGGCCGGCAGCTGGCGCAACCGTTCGGCGTGCGCCAGCTCATGAAGGCCATGGTATCGGCGATGGTCAGCAACTTCTCGGCGCGGATCGCATCGCGCGCTTCCTGATGGGTGTGGTCCGTGCAATTGCACATCGGCTTGTTCTTGCTCGATTGCGAGTAATCGCCACCGGCGGTAAACATCAGAATCTGTTCGACCAGCCCGGTGCAGGAACCACACGACGCCGACGCCTTGGTGTGCTTGCGCACGTCCTCGAGCGTGAACAGACCCTGCTCCTTGATGGCCTTGACGATGGTGCCCTTGCAGACGCCATTGCAGCCGCACACTTCGGCCGCATCCGGCATTGCGGCGGCCTTGGTAAATCCTTCGTGCCCGACATCGCCGGGACGACCGGTGTTGGCTTCGCCGAACATCAGCGTGTCGCGGATCTCGGCGATATCCTTGCCTTCGCGCAGCAGCTGGAAGTACCAGCTGCCGTCGACCGTATCGCCGTACAGGCAGGCGCCGACCAGCTTGTCATCCTTGATCACCAGTTTCTTGTAGACGCCGCCGATCGGGTCCGACAGGATGATTTCCTCGGTCCCTTCGCCGCCCTGAAAATCGCCCGCCGAAAACAGGTCGATGCCGGTGACCTTGAGTTTGGTCGACGTCACCGAACCCTGATAGCGGCCGATGCCGAAGTTGGCCAGATGGTTGGCACAGACCTTGGCCATCTCGAACAGCGGCGCCACCAGTCCATACGCCGTGCCGCGATGATTGACGCATTCGCCGACGGCATAGATGCGCGGGTCATAGGTTTGCATGGTGTCATTGACGACGATGCCGCGATTGCAATACAGCCCGCTTGCCTCGGCCAGCGTGGTGTTCGGTCGAATCCCCACCGCCATCACGACCAGTTGCGCCGGCACTTCGCTGCCGTCGGAAAAGCGGATGGCGCTGACGCGGCCGTCGGTGCCGATCAACTCTTTTGTATTTTTCCCGAGCAGGAAATTCAGGCCACGGTCTTCCAGCGACTTTTGCAGCATCTTCCCAGCGACCGGATCAAGTTGACGTTCCATCAGCGAATCGGGCAGATGTACCACCGTCACGTTCATGCCGCGCAGCTTCAATCCATTGGCGGCTTCCAGTCCGAGCAAGCCGCCGCCGATGACGATCGCATCGGTATGGGTGGCGGCAGCAGCGATCATGGTGTTGGTGTCGTGGATGTCGCGGTAGGAAATCACGCCCTCCAGCTCCTTGCCCGGCACCGGCAACATGAACGGGTTCGAGCCGGTCGCCATCAGCAGCCGGTCATACGGCGCGGTGGTCCCATCGTCGGCGATCACCAGGCGCTTGATGCGGTCGATGGTGACGATCTTCTTGCCAAGATGCAGCGTGATGTCATTGTCGGTATACCAGTCGACATCATTCAACATGATGTCCTTGATGGTTTGCTCGCCCGCCAGCACCGGCGACAGCAGGATGCGGTTGTAGTTGGCATACGGTTCGGCGCCAAAGACGGTGATGTCGTAAATGTCCGGCGCCAGCTTGCGCAGCTCCTCCAGGGTACGCACGCCCGCCATGCCATTGCCAACCATGACTAGTTTGAGTTTCTTCATGTTGCTTCCTCGCTGTATGCGTGATGACCGTCTGTACCTCGTCACAAAGCAAGTCTGGTGCCAGTACTTGCGGACGCGGTTGCACCATTGACCGATGGAAAGCGCACCAAGGCGACGCGCACCCCGGTTCCGTTTGGTGCGACGCCCGAAATGTCTCCGCATAATTCGTGCAAAGCCGGTTTCGCACAAATTTTGCATGGCATGGCGCTTGCATTGCATGACGCACACTCACTGACCGCGACCTGTCACCATGACAAAATCCACGTTTTGGAAAGTTGGCCACACGCCCACGCTGCTGGCAGCCTTCGTCTACTTCGATCTCAGCTTCATGGTGTGGGTCATCCTCGGCCCGCTCGGCGTGCAGATCGCCCATGACCTCGGCCTGACTGCCGCACAAAAAGGCCTGATCGTCGCGACGCCGCTGCTGGCCGGCGCCTTGCTGCGCATCGTCATGGGTGTGCTGGTCGACCACCTGCGGCCCAAACGCGCCGGTGCGATCGGCCAGGTGATCGTGATCGCCGGGATGGTGTGGGCCTGGCAGGGCAAGCTCGACAGCTACCATGCCATCCTCGCACTCGGCGTAATCCTCGGCGTCGCCGGCGCCGCCTTTGCGGTGGCGCTGCCGCTGGCGTCGCGCTGGTATCCGCCCGAGCATCAGGGCACCGCACTCGGCATCGCCGGCGCCGGCAACTCGGGCACCGCCTTCGCCGCGCTGTTTGCACCCGCGCTGGCGCTGGCCTACGGCTGGCAGAATGTGTTCGGCCTGTGCCTGATTCCGCTCGGCGTCGCGCTGGTGGTATACATGGTGTTCGCCAGGGACGCGCCCTCCGCGCCGCCGCCGAAATCGCTGATCGACTATCTGAAGGTACTCAAGGACAAGGACGCATGGTGGTTCATGTTTTTTTACAGCGTCACCTTCGGCGGGTTCTCCGGGCTGGCATCGTCATTGACGATTTACTTCAACAGCCAGTACGGCCTGAGCCCGGTGGTGGCGGGTTACTTCACCGCCGGTTGCGTGTTTGCCGGATCGATGGTGCGGCCGATGGGCGGCAAGCTGGCCGACCGTATCGGCGGGATTCGCACGCTGTCGGTGATGTATGTACTGGCGGCGATCTTCCTGTTCATCGCCAGCATCGGGCTGCCGAGTGCAGCCCCGGCGGTGGTCGTGTTCGTGCTGGCGATGCTGGCGCTGGGCACCGGCAATGGCGCGGTATTCCAGCTGGTGCCGCAGCGCTTTCGCAAGGAAATCGGCGTGATGACCGGACTGGTTGGCATGGCCGGTGGCGTCGGCGGGTTTTATCTGGCCGCCAGCATGGGGTTCTCAAAACAGATGACCGGCAGCTACCAGGCCGGCCTGACGATTTTTGCCGCGCTGGCGGTACTGGCCCTGCTCGGCCTGTCGGCGGTCAAGGGACGGTGGCGCACCACCTGGGGCAGCGCGGCGATGACCTCCGCCAGAATCTGACGTCATGCCGCTAACCCTCGCCACCGGCCACGCCAGTGCCACCGGCAAGCGCCCGCGCAACGAGGATTTCGTCGGCATGGTCACGCCGCGTGAGCCGGAACTGTCGGTCAAGGGCGTGCTGGCAGCGCTGGCCGACGGCGTCTCCGGCGACCAGGGTGGTCGCGAAGCGGCCGAGTACGCGGTGCGCGGGCTGCTGTCGGATTACTACGCCACGCCCGACACCTGGCCGGTCGCGCAGGCACTCGAACGCGTGCTGGTCGCCACCAACAGCTGGGTCCAGCATCAGGGTGCAATGCGGCCCGAACTGGCCGGCATGGCCACGACCCTGACCTGCCTCGTGCTGCGCGGCGGCTTCTATCACTTTGCCCATGTCGGCGACACCCGCCTGTATCTGCTGCGGGGCGGCACGCTGACCCGGCTCACCACCGATCACGTCTGGGACCGCCCCGAAATGCAGCACGTGCTGACCCGTGCCATCGGACTGGATTCGCGCGTGGCGATCGACCATGGCATGGGCGAATTGCAGTTGCGCGATGTATTCCTGCTGGCCAGCGACGGCGTCTGGAATGCGCTGACCCATTTCGATCTGACCTGGCACCTGTCGGCGCTGGCGCTGGGCCAGCACGATGCCGACACGACTGCCGCCGCGCTGGTGCGGGCCGCGCTCGAGGCCGGCTCCAGCGACAACGCCAGCGCGCTGGTGCTGCGCATCGACGCCCTGCCAGAACAGGATTTGCGCGATGCACTGTCGGCCTTGCAGCATCTGCCGGTGCCGCCCCGCTTCAAGCCCGGCCAGGAGATCGACGGCTATCGCATTGACAGCCTGCTGCACAGCTCGCGCGCCACGCTGTTATACCGCGTCACCGACCTGCACAGCGGCCGCGCGCTGGTGCTGAAAACACTGCAGCCGGAAAGCGGCAGCGACCCGCACGAGCGTGCCGCCTTCGCGCACGAGGAATGGCTGGCCAAACGTGCGGTGGCGCGCTTCTTCGCGCAGGTGATCACGCCGCAGCAACGCAGCGCACTTTATACGTTGACCACCTGGCATGACGGCAGCACGCTGCAGCAACTGCTCGATGCGCAAATCCATTTCACCATTCCCGACGTGATCGCGCACGGCACCAAACTGGTTCGCGCAGTCGGTGCGCTGCATCGGCGCAGCATCCTGCATCGCGACGTCAAGCCGGCCAATTGCCATCTCGGGCTGGATGGCGAATTGCGCTTGCTGGATTTCGGCGTAGCGCAATCGGGCTTCGATCCGCAGCCGTCCGACGCACCCATGGCCGGGACGCCGTCCTATCTCGCGCCGGAACAGTTCGACGGCGCCGCTCCCTCGCGCCAGACTGATCTGTACGCGATAGGCGTCACGCTGTATCAGTTACTTACTCGACATTATCCGTACGGCGAAATCGAAGCCTTTCAGCGCCCGCGCTTCGGCCAGGCGACGCCACCGACGCGTTACCGGCCGCAGATACCGCACTGGCTGGAAAACGTCGTCATGAAAGCAATTGCCCGTGATCCTGCCGACCGCTTCGAAACGGCCGAGGAATTCTTGCTGGCGCTGGAGCGCGGCGCCACGCGGGCTCTGTCAGCAGCGCCACCCATGCCGTTGCTGCAACGCGATGCGGCGGCGGTGTGGCGCGGCGCGGCGCTGGTGTTGCTGGTTTTAAATCTGTTGCTGATTTATTTACTTGTAGTGCGGTAAATCCTTAGCTGCTTTACCCAATCCATCTCGTCGGCAAGGTTACATTCCGCCCACTGCCATCTCTCTCGTTTCAATATCCTCTGATCACCGTCATTTGGCCGCATTAAATGTGCTATGTTGCCGTTGCCTGATTGCATCAAAAAATACTGATCAGACCATAAAAAATAAACAGAGGGAAATCGATGGAATTATCGTTACGAATCGCATTCAGCAACAAGAGTAAAAATCTACCGGCTTCAATTCGTCGTCACGCATTGCATGGTTGTGTCGTTGCGTTCGCCATGCTGGCCAGTGGATGCGTATCAATGAATCAATACGTTGACTCCGCACTACCCAAAATCTCCTACACCGCTTTAAAGCCAATCGAGCCAAAGCAGTCAGTTCAGGTCTTTCTCGAATTTCGTACACGTGGCGTGACCAATGCGGCGGCCACCGCCCTGCTTCAACCGACTGTCATCGACACACTGATGAAGTCAAAGATGTTCAGTGATGTTTTAGTGCACCTCGTTATACACAATTCGCCTGATCACCCAGCCGACGTAGCGCGCGCATCGTTTTGACAGCGACATGCACATCTTTCAAGCCCAACCAGATC